>CAYVLI010000169.1:0-6125 GCA_964452105.1 uncultured Nitrospinota bacterium | reverse complement strand
TATTTCGATAATTTCGACCTCAGACTGGGCAAACAGATTTTCGCCTGGGGAAAGGCGGACGAGGTGAACCCCACGGACAACCTCGGCGCCGAAGACCTGCAGGACCTTTTCGACGACCGTGACATCGGCGTCATCGCGGCGAGGGTCAATTACTATATCGGTGATTGGCAGATAGAAGCGGCAATAGTCCCATTCTTTACGCCGACCAGGCTCCCCACGAGGGACAGCAGGTTTTCTTTCGTTCCTCCAGCTACGCCCGTGCCAGTATTGGATCCTCTTTTGCCGGATAAGAGATTGGAAAACATGCAATGGGGCGTAAGGTTGCTGAAGACGATCAAGTCCTGGGACCTTTCGGCAAGCTACTACGATGGCATCTATCATGTACCGGTGGTGCGCTTCATCCCGGGAACAGGCATCCAGCCTATATACGAAGGCGTGCGCGTCCTGGGAGGAGATTTCGCCAGGCAGTTCGGGAAGCTGGGCTCGAGAGGGGAAGTAGGATATTTCAACTTCGATGGAGACGCGGACGACGATTTCGTACAGTACGCTCTGGGTTTGGACTATACTTTCTCCGACGTCATAGGAGACGACGATATCCACATTCTCGTCCAGTACGTCGGAGAAGGCGTAACCGAGCATGGAAATCTCGTTGTCCCGGGTCTGCCCACATCCGTGGGACGCGCTCTTTCTTCCGCCATTACCATGGATTTATCGTATGAGTTCAGTGAATTTCTGAAATTCGCTCTCGACCTCATTTACCTCACCAATTCCAACGATAGCTTCCTCCTGAAGCCAAAGCTGGAGTACGAATACAGCGACAGGATGATTTTGACCCTTCAATTCGAAATCCCCCAGGGAAACAGAAACACCTTCTTTGGTCGTTTTCGCGACAGCAAACGGTTTGTCCTTTCAATTAAATACAGCTTCTAATACTATAGAAGCAAATTCGCCCAGGTAGAGATTAAATCAGTGGAAAAATCCGCGCATGGTCTTTGTTATCCATCGAAAGAGGTATCATCCATGAATGATGCGAAAATCGAGGAAACACTTTTTAGCGCCCTGGAGGATGTTCGGTCCGGAAAATCGGGGGATGTGGAGCTTTACCTCCTATCGGAGCGCAGCCTCTCCGTAAAAGTGTATAAAGATGAGCTCGATGATTTCCAGAACTCGCATTCGATGGGGCTGGGGGTGAGAGTAATCAAAGACCATTGCTGCGGTTACTCCTATACCGAGGATCTGACCCGGAGTTCAGTCGTTACGGCGATAGATAAGGCTGCGCAAATAGCGGAGCTCAATCAACCTGACGAGCATAATTTTTTGGACGGGCCTGACGAAAGCTATCCATCACCCCGTGAAATCGATAAGGATATAGAGAATAGTCCAGTGGCAAGCAAGATCGAGATGGCCCGGGAACTGGAGCGAACCGCAACAGGTGTGGATAAGCGAATAGTCAACGTACCCGACGCCCAATACGGCGATGGCTTGCAGGAGGTGACCATCATCAGCTCGAAGGGCATGCATCATTCGTACAGCAGAAACGGCGCCGGGATATTTATCGGCCTCATGGCCAGAGAGAAAGATGAAATAAAGAGTCCCTTCAAGTACAAGTACTCTTGCCGTCTCAAGGAGCTGGATTCGCGGAAGCTGGCTCTGGAAGCGGCTCGCGAAGCGTTGTCCCGGCTGGGCGCGCGGCAGACGAAGCCCGGAAAGACGCCGGTGATCTTCAATAGTGAAGCCGCCCGCGCGCTGCTGGCCGCCTTCAGCGGCATTTTCTCGGCCAGGAGGGTCCAGAAAGGGCTCTCCCTTCTGAAGGGAAAGCTGGGGCAGGTGGTAGGTTCAAAGGTTATTAACATCAGGGATAACGCCCTCCTGGCCGATGGCCCGGTGTCACGCCCCTTCGACGATGAGGGGGCGGCGTCTCACGACACGCCTCTCATAGAAGAAGGCCTGCTGAAAAATTTGCTGCATAACCGTTATACGGCCTCCATCGACGGTGTAGGTTCAACAGGCAACGCCTGCCGCGGCTCTATCAGTGCCACTCTCGATGTGGCTCCATCAAACTTTTACCTGGCACCCGGGAAGGCATCGCTGGACGACCTGATGAGAGAAGCCGCCGAAGGCATCCTGGTGATGGACCTCCAGGGTCTGCACAGCGGCGCCAACGCTATTTCCGGAGATTTTTCGCTTGGAGCTCAGGGGTATTATTTTAAGGGGGGCAGAATTTCTCATCCCGTGCATAACTTTACCGTGGCCGGGAACTTTCTTAAGATGCTATCGGACGTACTGGCTGTGGCCAACGACCTGGAGTTCTCCGGCCCCAGGGGAAATACCTCCATCGGCAGCCCCACCTTCCTGGTATCCACTCTGTCAATCAGCGGGTGAGAAGACATACAAGACACATGATGAGAAGACCATGAAAGCTCACCCATGTCTTCTTATGCTCTGTTGCCTTTAATGAAGGGGAATCAGCTTCCCTGGATTTAAAATGGTTTGAGGGTCGAAGGCCTCTTTAATGCTCTTCATTACATTCAGATTCCGGGAGCTGCTATGCCAGGCTTCCACCAGGCCGAGCAGGTTAAGGGGGGCGTGCTCAAGGTGGTAGCTGCATCCCGATTCGAGAAAGCGCTGGATCGCATCCACAATCAGTTGATGCGATTTTTCTTTTGAAGCCTCACCGTTTTCAGGCGTGAAAATAATCCCGGCCGTTCCGCCTGTCGGCGAGCAGGCGATTTTTACTTTATGGCGGTGGGTGCAGGCAAGTGATAGCGCCTTTTGGATTACTTCTTCTACTCCGGATTTGGTGGTGGAAACCTGAAAGGCCAGTGCAGACTCTTCCCCGATGGTTTCGAAGAAGCCGGACCTTTTCTCTTTTAAGGTTTGCGTAATGCCGCCGTCAAGCGCCAGGGATTCTCCCGCCTGCTCTACGTCAAGCAGCTTGCGATATCGATTGAGCGCGGCCTCGGCCCCGGAGCCGCTTCCTGAGCAATGAAGGATGACCGCCCAGCTATGAAGGCAATGAAACCGCTCTGCAATTTCTTCAAGACCCGCTTCGATTAATACCTCCCGGGCAGATTCATGGTTCATAAGTTCAATTGTAGATTTAAGGTCGCATATACCGAAAAACTTCGTACAGTAATCCAGCGCGTGCGAAAGGCCATCGGCCGCAATCAGGAGCGTCGCTTCATCTTCCGGAAGGGGAGCAAGCTTCAGCGTGACATCTGTGAGAATACCCAGCGTACCGTAAGAGCCGAGAAATAGTTTGCACATATCGTATCCGGCCACGTTCTTCATGGTAACGCCGCCGAAATGTGTTCTTCGGCCATCCGCCATTATCACCCTCATCCCCAGCACCAGGTCCCGGAGGCTGTTGATGTGAGGATTGGGGAAGCCGCTGTCGCCCGTTGCAGCCATTCCCCCGATTGTGGCCCTGGAAGCATAGAAAGGCATCAAGGGCAGCCATAGTCCATGCTGGCGAAGACTGTTCTGAAGGCAGGCATAAGTCATTCCGGCCTGAACGGTGGTCACGAAATTATCGCCATCGAGCATCTTTATACCATCGAGGCCCCTCAGAGAAAGAATCGCATCCGCTCTATCGGGGATACCGGCGCGAAGGGTCTTGCTTCCGTTCCCTTTAGGTATGAGCGCAGCCCCGTGGGCGGCCGCAAGCCTGACTACTTCGCTTATCTCCTCCTCTGTTTCCGGGTAAAGGACTGCTCTCGGCATGATATTCCCTACCCTGCAGTCCTCGCTTCCTTCATCGGGGATATGCACCCGCTCAGCTTCCAGCAAATCCAACAGTTCTTTCTCGAAAGTTTTATCAGTATGAGGGAGAGGACTCGAGGTGTCGGACTCGTCTGGTTTGGCGTCGGGGAATATCTTGTCGGGGTTAAGTATGCCTGCAGGGTCGAAGGCTTTTTTAACCAGGCGCATCGCCTTCGTCTCTTCTTTGTTGAAGACCAGCGACATGGCCTCCTTTTTCTCAAGCCCTATCCCATGCTCACCGCTTATGGTGCCCCCTGCTGCGGCGCATATTTCCATTATCTCTTTTCCTGCGGCGTCAGCCCGGCTGCGCTCCTCGGAGTTGCGGTCGTCGAAGAGTATGAGTGGGTGCAGGTTGCCGTCTCCGGCATGGAACACGTTTCCTATGGGCAGCCCTGCCTCGAGGGAAATTTGAGCTATCCTGGCCAGGACGGAGGGTAGTTCAGTGCGCGGAACCGTGCAGTCGGTGACCAGATAGTTGGGCGTGATCCTGGCCACGGCGCCGAATGCGCCTCTGCGGCCGGCCCATATTTTATCCCTCTCTGATTCATCTGAAGCCCCTCTCACCTCTCTGGCATTATGGTTGAGGCAAATCTCTTCGATAACTCCGGCCTGGGCGTCCGCTTCATCCCTTGGGCCGTCCACATCTATTATCAGTACGGATTCGGCGTCTCTGGGATAGCCTGCGTGGACGGAGTCCTCCACGGCGTTGATGATGGGCCGGTCCATCATCTCCATAGCTGCCGGCACGATGCCCCTCTTGATGATGGATGTAACCGCTCGAGCAGCATCCTCTATGGAGTCGAAAACGGTGAGGAAGGACCTTGTCCCTTCCTGGAGGGGCAGGATGCGCAGCCAGGCCTTTGTGATAATGGCCAGCGTTCCCTCTGAGCCTACCAGCAGTCCCGTGATGTCGTAGCCCGGATGCTGCAGCGATTCTCCGCCAAAATCGATTACCTCGCCTGATGGGAGCACTGCTTCCAGCCCCAGGACGTGGTTCGTGGTGACGCCATATTTAAGGCAGTGCGGCCCCCCGGAGTTCTCCCCCATGTTCCCGCCCAAGGAGGACACGCGCTGGCTGGCCGGGTCTGGCGGGTAGAAGAAGCCATCTCTTGCAAGTCTTTCCTGCAACTCCAGGTTGTAAACCCCCGGCTCCACCAGCACACGATGGTTGGCCGGGTCCGTCTCCAGTATTCTGTTCATTCTGGAGAACTCGATGACTATGCCCCCGCGCACCGGTATCGAGCCGCCGCTAAGATTTGTGCCGCTGCCCCGGGGAAGGTAAGGGATGCCCTCTTTGTCAGCCAGTTGAACTATATGGGAAACCTGCTGTGCATCACAGGGAAGGATGACGGCGTCCGGCAGGGCCGTCTCAAGAGAAGCGTCATACTGATATACCCGCAGGGATGCGTCGTCAGTTATGACGTTCTCTTTGCCCACTATTTTGCGCAACCTGCGGGATATCTTACTGCTGAGCATGAATCAGGCACCAAAGATTTTTCTGGAATCCTCGCACGGCATGTTTCACAAGGCACGGCGCATTATGCGTTTTTATACACATCGGATACGGCCTTACCGGCAGCGCCTCTCTCCAGATTGAGTCCTTCTGAGCTGAGTATGTCCTCGAGGGCGCTGAGAAAGAGGAGTACATTCCTCCTCGTGCTGGTGTAGCCCATGATTCCCACGCGCCACACTTTTCCCTTGAGGACTCCCAGACCTCCTCCTACCTCAATATTATAATCTTCCAGGAGCCTGTTTCGCACTTTAACATCATCGATTCCATGGGGAATAACCACGGCGTTGAGCGTCCAGAGCCTGTCATCTTTGGAAGGAAGGATTTCGAGGCCCATTGCTTCCAGGCCCGCCGCCAGAGCGCTATGATTTAACTGATGTCGCTGAAACCTCGCCTCCAGCCCCTCTTCCAGGACTACCCGCAGCGCTTCTCGGATTGCGTAGACCATGCTTATGGGAGCGGTATGATGATATGCTTGTTTCTCGCCCCAGTAGTGTTCCAGCATATTAAAATCCAGGTAAAGGCTCAGAACCTTGTTCTTCCGCTTCCTGATGGCCTCCATGGCCCTTTCGTTGACAGTGACGGGGGCGAGTCCGGGTGGAGCACCAAGGCATTTCTGCGTTCCGCTGTAGCAGATATCTATGCCCCATTCATCTATTTTAACTGGCATGCCGCCGAGCGAAGTGACGGCATCCGCCAGCAGGAACGCGCCGAATTTATGGGCCAGAGCCGATATCTCCTGCACCGGATTCATGACTCCGGTTGAAGTCTCCGCGTGCACCACGGCCACCACCTTGGCATCGACTTGTTTTAAGGCCGACTCCACTTTTTCGACGTCTATGGCCTTTCCCCA
>CAYVLI010000168.1:0-6187 GCA_964452105.1 uncultured Nitrospinota bacterium | reverse complement strand
CCTCTTCCGCCTCCATGTCTCCGAGGCTGACGCCCGTCACTCTGTTCAGCAACCCTGAGCCGATGGCCCTGGCTATTTTTATGGCGGTATTTTTTGCCTCATTCTCTATATTAAGCTCATGGACTATCGCCTGCACGAGGGCGACGGCTGGCGACTCATCGAACTGATGCAGCCAGGGGTTGAACCAGACCGACCTGATCTTTTCGGCGTCCAGATTTTCCTTGATGAGCTTCATTAGAGAGGTTTTGCCCACGCCCCACGTCCCGTAGAGGCCGATGACCAGCGGGGTCTCGCAGGTCGCCGCTAACCTGGCAAAACCGTTGGCGAACTGCTCCCTGTTCAGCTTGTCCTCACTGGTCGGCTCGTCGTTTCTTGCCGTAGGACCGTCCATGGCTCAAGCTCCCATTTTCATTTACAGCGCCGCAGGGTTTCCGCACCTGGAAGCTGAGAATCGGCTGCTGCGGTTACGCTTCCGATTCTTCCATATTAACAGGAGTCCGGGAGATTGGCAACGGCAGGTTTCGAATCGAGACTCCTGTTAACCCCCCTGTGTGTGGCGTTATTGGTTGAAACCAAAATCTCTTTTTTCCTTCCCCTGTCGGGAGGGATTAAGGAGGGGTAATTAATTTTTACCCCCACCTTTGTTCCTCGCCCGTCAAGGGGGAGGAAGTTGCGCTTATTTGTTCTCTGCGCTCTCTGCTGTTAATTGCTTTCCATATCCCCACATCGGGCAGCCACATAGGGCTGCCCCTACTCCTATCGGGATGCAGACAGGCCCGAGAAACGGATATTCTGCATCGGGCAGCCACGGGGGGCTGCCCCTACGATGAAAAATGAGGTAGAGGTTTGCGACGGTCGTATTGACAAGAGGGGGGTTAAACAGGATAATCAAATGCAGGGGAGGGCGGGGGTGCGAGAAGTTCTTTATGCTCTTATATTATGGGTAATGAATAGATGATCTGTTTTCGCGGGGGATGAATTGGAACGTAATAGGCTATCAAAGGTAAATCTGACGGAGAACGCTCTTCGCATACTCGAGGCGCGCTACCTCAGGAAGGATGAGCGGGGAAGGCTGCTGGAGACGGCCGAGGATATGTTCCTCCGTGTGGCGCGCGCCGTTGCCGCAGCCGAGAAGGAAGAGGAGCGCTGGACGGAGGCTTTCTACGATATGATGGCCGGCCTCGATTTCCTTCCCAACTCTCCCTGCCTGATGAACGCAGGCCGCGAGCTCGGCCAGCTGGCCGCATGCTTCGTCCTCCCCATCGAAGATTCCATGGAGAGCATCTTCGAGACGTTGAAGAACGCCGCACTCATACACAAGAGCGGCGGAGGGACCGGTTTTTCCTTCTCTCGCCTGAGACCGAGGAATTCGATAGTGGGGAGCACCCACGGGATATCTTCCGGGCCGGTGAGCTTCATCAAGGTTTACGACAGCGCCACGGAAGAAATAAAGCAGGGCGGGACCAGGCGCGGCGCAAACATGGGCGTTTTGAGAATCGATCACCCCGACGTAATAGAGTTCATAACGAGCAAATCGCATGAGGGGAAGGTCGTCAACTTCAATCTCTCCGTGGCCGTTACCGACGAGTTCATGGAGGCATTGTTCAGGGATGGCGATTACCCCTTGATAGATCCTCATACGGGCGACGTCAAAGAGAGGCTGCGCGCGAAAGAGGTGTTTCAATTGATCGCAGAACATGCCTGGCTCAACGGAGAGCCGGGCGTGATATTCATAGATGCTATAAACCGCAGCCATCCGCTGGAGGAACAGATAGAGAGCACCAACCCCTGCGGCGAACAGCCTCTCCTGCCTTATGAATCGTGCAACCTGGGAAGCATTAATCTGCTCAACTTCGTGAAGGATACGAACCTGGACTGGGAGCGGCTGGAAGACACGGTCAGGAAGGGAGTGAGGTTTCTGGATGACGTCATAGATGTCAACTGTTACCCCGTCAGGGAAATCGAGGAGGCCTCTCTAAGGAACAGGAAGATAGGCCTGGGGGTGATGGGCTTCGCAGACATGCTCCTTGGACTGAAGGTAAAGTACGACAGCGAGGAGGGCCTGGAGTGGGCCGAACGAGTCATGAAATTCATCTCCGACGCGGCGACCCATGAGTCCGTAAAACTGGGCGAGAAGAAGGGGAACTTTCCCTCCATAGAGCAGAGCATCTACAAGGGCGGGTTCATGCGAAACGCCTGCCGCACCACCATCGCCCCGACGGGAACTATTGCGCGCATAGCTGGAGTTTCCTCCGGCATCGAGCCGAACTTCTCGTGGAAGACGGTATCCCACATCCTGGACGGAGTGATGACCGATTATCATCCTCTGGCCAGGGCCTACCTCGAGGGAAACGGACAACTGCCTGAATGCTTCGTTACCGCTACCGAAATCAGCCCCGAGTGGCACGTGAGGATGCAGGCCGCTTTCCAGAAGCACGTGGATGCCGCAGTCTCCAAGACCATTAATTTTGCCGGCGGCGCCGGGCGGGAGGACGTGGCGGAAGCTTTTATCATGGCCTATAAGATGGGCCTCAAAGGGCTCACCGTGTATCGTGAGGGGAGCCGAAAACGGGAAGTTCTGGTCAGGGAAGAGAAGGTTTTGAAAGGGGGCCGCCCGGACAAGGTTACCGGCTACACCTACAAAATAAAGACGGGCATGGGCAACCTCTACATCACCATCAACGAGATAGACGGCGAACCCTTCGAGCTCTTCGCCATACTGGGCAAATCGGGCCAGAGCGTCACCGCAAAGACGGAGGCCATCGGCAGGCTGGTCTCCACCGCGCTGCAGCATGGAGTTCCCATGGAGGAGCTCATCGAACAACTCGGGGGTATCAGCGGCAGTTCCCAGATACTGCAGGCGGGCGGCGCTGTGCTTTCCATACCCGACGCCATCGCCAAGGTGATGAGCCGATACTTGAAAGAGCGCACCGGAAAAGAGCCGGAGCTTAACGTCCTCAAGGAAATCTGCCCGGAATGCGGCGGCCAGCTGCAGGTTCAAGAAGGTTGTTTTTTCTGCAACAACTGCTTCTTCAGCCGTTGTTAAATATGCTATAATTGAAGTTCAGGGATGGAGATATGGAGCTGACAAGAGCCAGGCTGTTATTGCATATCTGCTGCGCTCCCTGTTCCACTCATGTTTTCAGGACGCTGACCGAGGAATTCGAAGTTGTAGGCTTTTTTTATGACCCCAACATACAGCCTCAGGAGGAGTACGAGGCCCGGCTCTGCGATGCTCAGAGGCTCGCGGCGCTGTATGGGTTCCGGCTCATAACAGGCGAATACGACGTGGAGCGATGGAAGGGAAGCATAGCGGGGTTTGAAGAAGAGAAAGAAGGCGGGGAGCGCTGCAAGATTTGCTATCGTGTGAGGCTGCAGCGGGCGGCCAGGGCGGCCGTTGAGGAGGGCTGCGAGTATCTGGCTACTACGCTCACGATAAGCCCGCACAAGAAGGCTTCCATAATAAATCCCATAGGAGAGGAGGAAGCCGGGAGAGCGGGAGTCGAGTTCTTCCCGGCAGATTTCAAGAAGAAGGATGGTTTCAAACTAAGCTGCCGGCTAAGCAGGGAGCTAAATCTTTACAGACAGGATTATTGTGGCTGTATTTACGGTCTCAAGCAGCGGGAGGAAACAAAGGTTGCAAAAGCTGGGAACCATAGCAGACCTTGGCCCAATGGAAAAAGCGATGATAATTGAAGTGAGGGATATTTTCGGGGAATGGGAGCATATGGAGTTAATGGGATTCATCCCCAGGTTCAGACCCGGAATCATGGTGGAGATGGTTGATAGACTTCCGGGCGACGGCACTTTAAAGGTTGTGGTTGAAGGCCGAGAGTACGATATTTTTAATGACATGGCATCATCAATTTTCGTGAAGAAGATAGTCTGATTCAGGGTAAATCCTGAAAAAGAGAGCACTGAAAAAATCAGAGTTAATAGGGGCGGCATCTTGCCGCCCGGCTTCCAGTGCGAGGCTGGTAGCCCCGCCTATTGACGGTTGGACACAAAACGTTACTTTTTCAGCGCTCACAAAAAGTAGATATTCCCGGGTTTTCACGATTACCTGGAATTTCTTGGATTCCCCAAACCCCCTGTAGGAGCGGCATCTTGCCGCGAAGAATCGCGCCTGGAAGGCGCTCCTACAGTTTTTGTTTTACTACAACCACTTTTTCAGGAATCATTAAGGATGTATAACTCTGAAAGAAGATATGGGGTTAAGTATTGTTATGTGAGCCGGAGCGGGCAATGCGTCATGCTCCTGCTCTGTATGAGGGTTGAGCGACGAGAATAACCCGTTTCCATTCATTTTCAAAAACCGGATAGGCCTCAACGATGATGCCGGCCTGTTCCATGGCGGCCGTCTCCCCGGAGTTCATGGCCTGGTGGAGAGCCATCCTCTCTGTGTGGGTTAGTTCGGAAGGATAGTTGTAACCTACACTGCCCACCCGATTGGTCACCTTCCCGTTATCTGCCACCGAGACTACCCCCTCCCTGAAAGCCAGCGTGCGGTAGGCGATGGCCTCCCAACTGGTCGTGGAAAAGATTTTTTTCAGGCTGGCCAGGTTGAAGGAGGTAATCTGGCAGGCCTCTTTGAACCAGGCATAAGGCATCAGGAGGTTGGAAGCGCCCAGGTTGCAGAGGCGCTCTTTGAAAGGTTGGTCCGGCAGGACGACCTCGAATATCTCGTGAGCCAGGGCAAAGTTTTGACGCTCCGAGCGCTGGTCTGCGTTTACGTAAATTTCGTTGAGGTTGCCTATCTTTCTTGTATAGCCCTTCAGGTTCTCGGGAAGCTTTACCTTGTAGGCGCGCTGGCGGAACGCCTTGACTATCTTGAAGGGGTCTACGGGAGGCTCAGTTATTCCTGCGGCTTTCAGAAGCTCCTCGACTATTCTCTTGATATCTTCCAACCCCGTTTCCATATCCCGGCCTCCCATGCGCTGCGGATTCCACGTCAGTAACCCATGACGTCCCCCACCAGAACCACGTGGAGCCGATCCTTCATCACCTGGCCCTCTATGATGCTCCAGGCTTGACACATGCGCACCGGGTGAATGCACTCTTCATCGTTGCAGATTCCCGTCTTTGCGCAGTTGGCTTCCGTTCCGAATCGTATGTTGTTCATGGGCGAGGCGTAAGTTTTCACTCTGACCATGCCCTCTTCGATGGAGTTCACGATCTTGTTCACCCCGGCGATTATGATGACCTTCCTGGGACCGAACATAATGGAGGCCACGCGATTGCCCATGCCGTCACAGTTGACCAGTTGTCCCTTTACGGTAATGGCGTTGGTGCTGGATATGAAGACGTCCGAATGCAGACCCTGCATCCTCATCTCGAATACTTCGTCCCCCGTCAACCCCTCCACGTACCTGTCCAGCAGCTCCACGTCGGCTTTCCGCAGGGCTTCCAGCAGGCCGCTCTCGATGAGCGTGCTGGAACCGCCCAGGCCGACCAGGGAACCCCTGGGTATGAGCTTAATCACCTCCTCGCAGGCTTCTTCCCTGGTCTTGCAGTAGATGCCGTGCATGTTGCGTTTCTCCAGCCACTCGCAAACCTGCCTTGCCCTCAGCTCGAGGATGGTTTCCTGTGGGTTTGCCATCTTCTTTCCCCCCCTTGTTCAATGAAACGTCTCAGATTTTTATGCATGTACCCTCTGATTTCCCCGCATCACAGTGGGGATAGTTGCATCCCTGTTTGGATGAGTAAACCCCACCCCAACCCTCCCCGCGACGGGTAGGGCGCTCCGCACTTCTTATTATTACAGTTTGCCCTGTCCGAATAGAGTGAGCACCTTCTCCAGGGTCTCTGTGATGGTATCCGCTTCCTGCCTGTTGAGTATCAGCGGCGGCGACAGGCCCAGGACGCTGTACGTGGGCGTGGTTATGGCGAACAGGATGACGCCCTCGTCCATAAGCCCTTTCCGGATGAGCTTCATCTCCGCGGCGGTCAGCGGAGCCTTGCCGTCTTTGACCAATTCCACGCCCATGAGCAGACCCTTTCCCCGGACCTCCCCGACGTTGGGAAGCTTCAGGAGCCCCTTCAGGTTCTCGAGGAGATAACCGCCCACTTCGCGGGCGTTCTCCCACAGCTTCTCCCTGGTGAGGATGTCCAGGTTGGCCAGCCCTGCCGCGCAGGCGCCCGGGTGGCCGCCGAAGGTGCTGACGGAGTTGTAGTGAACGTTCTCCTG
>CAYVLI010000167.1:0-6214 GCA_964452105.1 uncultured Nitrospinota bacterium | reverse complement strand
CAGGCAGTTCCAGGTGAAAAAGATATTTCAACCTGCTGAAGACCATAAAAAGCGGCTTCTCGAGCTTGTAACGACCGGCCTTGTCCAGCAAGCGCTCCCAATCTATGCTGTCCCTGTGCCCCTTCACGATCAGGCCTATGTCCATGAACCATATCAGACGGCTGTAGGAATGCTTCTGCAGGTGTGCGCAGAGGGTCAGGAGAAGGTCCTCCCAACAAAAAATCCTCCAATCCTCCCCTTTTGGCAAGGGCGCTGAATCCCTCCACAGTTCCTGCACCGGGATGGCGACAGCGTGTCTTCTTGCCCCGATGCGTGAAGTGTTGGCCGGGTCGTGATGCACGTCCAGCGCCAAGCCGCCCTTGACATGGAGCCAGGGATAATGTTCAATGGGACGGTATCCCATATCCTGAAGCGTCTTCAGGACTTCGGCGCTTTCCTCCTCCCTGACCATAACGTCGATATCGTTCATGGGTCTGGCTCCCAGGGCGGGGTAAATATCCTCCAGCAAGGCCATCCCCTGCATGAGAAGAAGAGAGATGCCCTTCTTTTTGAATTCATCAACCAGTTCTTCCACCGCCTGAAGGAGACACATGTTGCGTGCCAGATTTTGGTAGTAACAAAGCTCTAATCGCTTTGATGCGTCCTGAGGGAGGGTATCGAGCAGGGAAGCAGCCTTGAACCTGCGATATATAAGCCCCTCCAGGCCGTTGCACGCGGCCACACTCATGAAAGAATCCCAATCCATTCCCTTCTGAAAGCGAAGCAGCTCCTCTTCATCCCAGGCATGGAAAGAGGCCCTGAGCACGGTGATGATGAAATTCATTTCCTGTGATAATAAAGCCATGTCATCTGTTTGACAGCTTCTGCAAGTCCTTCAACGAATCGAGCAGCCCCAGCAAGGTGGAGCTTCCGGGTAACTCTATATGACGCTTGCCGCGACACACTTCCGCCATCCAGTTAAAATGTATCCTGCCCGCAGCCCTGGAGGTGGAGATGCGGAAAATAATCTTATCCCCTACAGCCAATCGCAACTGCTCCGGGGTGGGGAAAAACATCTGATTCCAGTGCGTTGCGGATGCTGTGGGTGAAGTTGAAAAAGAAACGCCATCAGCCAATCTGGCCCGGAAGAAGCCGCAGAACCCGTGCAACAATCCTTTTCGGGAAGCGGTAAAAGCGATCGTCCTGTTCAGATGAGTCTCATTCTCCAGGGAGAGATCCACCTCTTTTATCTTCACCGGCTTTGCCAGTAGTTCCTGCCTTTTGAACTGTTCTACCCATACCGAGTTCACCATGCAGGCCTTAATCGGCGCGTAGCGGTAGCCCGAAACGTTGTCCCAGAAAGATATCTTGTCGAAGGCCGGGGTTGATTCCACCGGGGCCGCATACAGGGAAAATCCCCTGGGGATCATGCGGTGATTCTTCTTGAGCCATCTCTCTCTGGCGTCGGCCACCACCTCGACGACGCCGTCCTCGATGCCGAAACTGGCGAGCAACTCGGAGACCAGCACGTCCGCCTTCCGTGGCAGCTCAATCTCCCGGGAATCACCACGTAAAAATACTATCCTGTCCTCCATTCCGTTAAGCCGTGCTATCTCCCGGGCGCTGTCGATTACGCTGTTTTGATCGACCGCGTAAACCTTTTTCGCCCCCGCTTCCACCGCCCAGTAGGATAGAATACCCGTTCCCGTGCCCAGGTCTGCGACTACGTCTCCATCCTTCACTACAGCATGGATGGCTTTACGATATGCTCTCATGCGCACCCGGCACTTGAGCATGGGGTAGTGTGAATAGCTGAACAAGACACTCCTCCCGAAGAGATCAGTTCAGGTCTTGTATCGCCCTCACTCCTTCCTTGAGGTCGCTCAGGCGCAGTTCGTAACAGCAAGCCTTCTCTACCAGATCGACCAGATGATCCAGGCTGTCTTTGCCCCGAGCGCCGAAGTTGAAAGAGTTCTGCACCAGCCTGAAAGTCGTCTCCCCTCTGGATATCTCCTCAAGCGTGGTTTTACAGCCTGGCTCATAATCCGGAAAGATTATGTATTTAACATTGCACGGCGCTCCTATGCAATCCCGGGAGATATCCAGAGGATTAAGGTAGTATATGACCTTGCCTTTATAAACGAAAGACCTTCTCCTTGCCGGACGGAATTTGTAGTTTCTGAGCAAGGGTTTCGAGTCTTCCTTGAAGCAGAGGCTTGTCGCATGGGGATAGACGGTGCGCTGCTCCGCTTTTATCAGTGCCGTGTCGTCAGATAGTAATTTGTGACCGGCGACGACGAGACCCAAGACCATGAGGCTTTTACCCCTTCCCGAACGCGCCGGAAGAATCATCCCCTCTCCCCTGTATTGCACCGCTCCTGCATGCACCAGCAGATGATCGTTCAGCACTGCCAGAACCGAATAGGCTATGGATTTCTCCAGGAACGCCGCCATCTCCGATTCGTCGTCCGTTCTGAAGAGGGGTCTGTTCTCAACCTCTTTCCATAAAATTAAGGGCTTGCGATTGGAGGGTTTGAAGTCTATGCGGTAGTCTATCCACGGTTCACTGGGCTCGGGATTCTGATTGAAATGTTCGAAAAGGTAGTGAATTCTCTTGAGGGTGGTTCGGGAGGCTGATTTTATGCGGACGGGCACATTTGAAATCAGATAGCGCTCCTCAGTATAATTTTCTCCTTTTATTTTCCTGCTTCGGCTTTCCACCAATAAATTTCCACGGGGGCTGAAATCAGTTTTCCAGAAGGCCCAACTCCTCCAACCGGCCAAGTACAGATTCAATGTCTCTAAACGCCTGCTCTCTTCCTACCTTGTACACAGAGCTAATCTCTTCCGCCATGTCCTCCCTGGTGTGTGCACCGTCGCAGAGCTTCCAGATAAGCAGTGCGGTGCTGTTGAGAGAGTGGACCACATTCTCCTGAGGTTGATAGACTATCCCCTCGTCCTCTATCTCTCGGAAGTAGATGTCTTTTCCCTTCCGGGGCTTATCCTTTCCCATAATAGACTCTCTGTAACATCAGGATGAGCTATGGGGAAAACAGATTAAGTGCCGCTTGTACCAGCGCTCGACCTCTGAGGCCTGATTGGAAAGCCTGCCGTCCGGCCTGGAGCAACGCAGCGACTCTGGCCCGGCCCCGCTGGCCCTGTGGTACGGGGAGGTCCAGTCCTGTATCGAGAAGAAAAGTCTTTACCACAGGAGCCACATAGGGGAGCAATGATACAGAGGCAAGCGCCTTTATTATCTCACGCCTATCCTTCAAGTGCTTATCATCTTCTTTCTTCTCAGGCTCCTTGCTCATGTGTTCCCTCTGATTTGTTCATGTTATGATTCCAGAAGGTGCGGAAGCAGCTTCCCTCCGGGCCAGGTGTATGCTCCGCACCTTTTCCATGAAAGGAACGCAGTCGTCGTAACCGAACCCCGGAGTATATCCGTGAATAATCGGGGCCAGCCGGCACATGCCGCAGATGGTCTTAAGGTGACAATGAATGCACCTCTTCCGCGGCCGGTTCTTTTCCTTTAAAATGTCTATGACTTCCCCGATACTTTCCCTGCTTATATCTTCCCTTATATTTATGAAGGGTAAATCCATTTCGCAATTAACCACGTCACCGTTGGCGCAGATTCCTATACCGAAGCCGCCCCCGCAGCCGTAACAGGCGCTGTTGAGAGAGATACTTTCCTTTTCCCCCAGCATGGAGTCCACATCGTGTACGAAACGCCAGCTGCTGCGCACCCGGGGAAGGCTCATCTTGACCAACTCATCGACGGCAAAGCCGACCTTAAGGTATTCTTCTATGGAAAGGAGCATGTCGCCGAGTCCTGCAATGCCGCCCTGTGGATACTCGGCGACCGGCTGAACGTCAACCTCTATATCTCTATTATACCTCTCGCCCATCTCGTTGATGAAGTTGAAAAATTTCTGGACCCCGCCAATGTTCCCATGGTGAAGAGTCGTCCTGATGATAGTCCACACGTTGCCGTCCAGAAGCCTCTCGAAGTTATCCAGCACTCTCCGGTAGCCTATTCTTGCCGTCTCGTGGTCTCCCTGGAGGCCGTCGATACTTATCTGAAAATTGAAGCAGCCGTAGTCCTTCTTGAAACATGGATGCGTGAAAATATCATCCGGCACCTGGAGGCCGTTGCTTACAATGGATAGCGGCGTCCTTTCCATCAAGAGTTTTCTGAGCAGCCCCGTTATACCGGGTTTAACAAAAAGCTCACCACCGGCTAAGTGAAAAACCACGCGCTTTCCGTCCAGCTCATCCTTGATATGCCTTATAATCGCATAGAATTCTTCTGCATCTAACTCCGGCCGGGCATATCTGCGAGGGGTAACGTAACAGTAAGGGCAACTCATGTTGCAACGCCTGGTTATCTCTATCTGTACGCATATAAAATCGTTGAGATCGAATATGTCCATATCGGTACTCTTTCTTCAACTCTCTTAAGACATCGTGCCCGCGGCAACCCCTTACTCCCGGACGTGTTCGCCTGCGCCATTTTAACATATTATAATCAGAGTGGTTCTTATTATCTATAGGCCGAAAGCTAAAGAAAGGGTTTGATTGCAACGTGCGGGAGACTGCTGGTACGCATGATAATCAATCTATCCGGATGATAAAGCGGAAGGGCGAGTCATTTCCCCCCAATGCGATCTGGTTATCACCAGGGTTAAGGGAGGCCTTCGTTTCCAGTTCACCGCCGCCTATTAATCGACCATTGACAGTCGTTCCGGTCAAGCTTCCGCGGTCCCTGACATAGTATCCGTCGTCGGCATACTCTATCTGCATGTGCTCCCTGGCCACGAAATGAGGCGAGCTATCCCTTATGTAAAGGTCATTATTCGGGGCGTTTTGTCTGAACCTGTTTTCTCGCTTTTTTCCCAATCGCCTGTTTTCTCTGCCGATGCGGAAGGGGAATTCGGTTACTTCGAGCGTGGATTTCTCCAGAAGCTGTCTGGAAAAAGCATCGGCGCCGGTGAAATATGCGCGAGCTTTCACTCCACCTCCTCTCAACGTTCTTTCAGAAGTATCCAGACCAACAACCTCCTCTTTCAAATCCCTCATTACAGACTGCCGCCACAAAAAGTCAGATCAATTTTTTAAACTCTTCTTCGGTTAGAGCAGGTTCGGCGAGAGTCTTGCTCTTCTCTTTGGATTCGCTCAGCCTGAGCCTTGCCTGCTTCAGGAGGACTTCTGCATCATCTCCATCCTCCGGGAAGAAAGCCGCGCCCATTTTGACATCAACCCATCCCATATTAGAAGCGAGCTCTCTCATTCTGTCCACCACGGCCTCAGCTCCCCTGATACCTGTCTGAGGGAGAAAGATAGTATAACGATGGAAGCTCGACCTCTCAGCATAATCGTAGTTTCTGAGCCTGGGTATAAAACTTTCCAACGAGAGGGGAACACCGGGCAACAGTTTATGGATACCTTTTTTAGGAGAACCGGTAATTTCCACCACAAGAACTCCCACTTCGTAGTTGAAGCGATGTGCCCTGTTTATTTCGGAGGTAAGGATGTTTTTAGTACTGTGCCTTCTCATCGATGAGAAAGGATTCAATACAGACAACCTTCTACCCCCGGCTTTAACGATCTTGTAGTCTCTGGCAATCATTTATTCCCCCTCGAGGATAGCAGCCCCCAAAAATCATGAAACCGTAAGAAGCGAAAGTTGCAACTTACTTTCTGAGCAATTGCACGAACTTATTGAAGAAGAAGAGATCCAATTGGCTATACATTTCATCCTTCATCAGACTGAATGCGGGGAAGGTGCTCAGAGCATCCTTGTATGGCCTCCTGGTGGTTAGAGCATCGAAGACATCCACCACACAGGCCATCCTGGAGTAAGTATGAATTCTTCCCTCTTCTTTCCCGTAGGGATACCCGCTGCCATCGCATTTCTCATGATGCTGGACCACGATCAATGCTATGACGCCTGAATGGGACATGATATTTTCAACTATTTCCAGCCCGTAGATGGGGTGTTTCTTAATTAGGGCCATCTCTTCCTCGTTGAGAGGGCCTCGCTTGTTAAGTATATCCTCGGGTATCCTGCTTTTGCCTACGTCATGCAGCAAAGCGCCCAAACCTATATTTCTCAGGACCGTCTTGTTTTTTTCTCCCGTAAACCTGGCAAGAGCGACAGAAAAGGTACATACGTTAACGCTGTGAGTATAAGTATGGTAATCATAAGACATCAATTGCATCATACTGTGCA
>CAYVLI010000166.1:3058-6232 GCA_964452105.1 uncultured Nitrospinota bacterium | reverse complement strand
GCCGCCACAGCGGCATCGCCGATGGAATAACCGCCGGCTATGGCGTTCATTTCCAGGTCGTCGGTTATGACGAGTCCATTATAGCCCAGGCTCTCCCTGAGCAAGCCCGTTATTATCCTGCGAGAGAGAGTTGCCGGCGCTTCGGGGTCCACCCCGCCGTAAACGACATGGGCGGTCATAACAGCAGCGACTCCTTCATCCACGGCCGCCCGGAAAGGAACCAGTTCCCGCCCCCTGAGCTCGCCTGCACTCGCCTCTATCACACCCGACTCATGGTGTGAATCGAAGACGGTGTCCCCGTGCCCCGGAAAATGCTTGGCAGCAGCCATTACTCCCCGATTTTGAACCCCTCTTATGATAGCCCTCCCCAACCGGGCCACCCGGTCTGCGCAAACGCCCAAAGCCCGGTCGCCTATGACCGAATTGCGCGAGTTGGTGAGGACGTCGAGGACGGGGGCCAGGTTCATGTTCACTCCCACAGCCAGCAGCTCTGCGGCTACAGCGCCACCCATCTCTTCGGCCAGTTCCGCAGAGCAGGCGCCGCCTACGAGCCGGGCGCTGGGGAATCTCGTAAGGGGAGGAGAGAGCCTGGACACACGGCCGCCTTCCTGATCCGTGGAAATAAACAGGGGCAACCCGGAAGCGCCATTCAGAACCGCATCCTGCAGTCGGGCCGTTAGGCCGCGGAGCCGAGAAGCAGAGAGTGCATCGCCCCCGAAAAGTATCACCCCGCCCAGTGTGCCTTCCTCGAGCCTTTTCTCTATATGAGGGGGCGCGACACCGCCGCTGAACCCGGCCATCATCATCTGCCCCACCTTCAGCTCCAGTGGCAGTTTTAGTATATCCGGTCTCATAATCAACCAGATTTTCCCCTCAAAGCCGCCAGGATTTTCTCGGGGGTTATGGGCAAATCCTTTATCCTCACACCCACGGCGTCATAGACAGCGTTGGCGATGGCGGCAGCCGGCGGATTGACCGGCGGCTCACCCACGCCCTTTGCGCCGTACGGCCCCTCCTCCGAGCTCTGTTCGACGATGGAGGTTTCGATAAAGGAGAGGTCTACGGCCGTGGGCATCTTGTAATCGACGAATGCAGGATTCTCCACCCGGCCGCCTCTGAATTTTACTTCTTCGCTCAGTGCGGAGCCTATCCCCTGGGCCATGCCTCCCTGCAACTGGCCTTCTACGCTGGTGGGGTTCAAAGCGAAACCCACGTCGTGACTGGCCATGAGCTTGTGGACGGTCACCTGGCCCGTCTGCGGGTCCACCTCAACTTCAACCCCCTGGGAGCACATCATAAAAGCGGGCGCCGGAGCCGGCGAAGAACCCTTCCCCACTACGAGCGCACCCCGGAAGCGCTGTGCGGTGCGGGTAATGCTTGCGAAGGAGAGCCGTTTCTCCCTCTCCCCCTCGACCCATACCTGCCCGTCTTTCATGCGCAGTTTCTCTCGTTCGACTTCCAGCCTCTCCGCCGCCACTTCCAGCACCTGCTTTCGTGTGTCGCGAGCCGCAAGAACAGCGGCCTTCCCCATGTTATACGCAATCATGCTCCCGCCGGTCAGCGGAGCGTTTAAGGCCATATCTGTGTCGCCGGTCACCACCTGGACAGAACTCACGGGAATATCGAGCTCCTCCGCCACCGACTGGGCGATGATGGTGTTGCTGCCGGTTAAATCCACCGAGCCGGTGACCACCGAGACTGTGCCATCTTCGTTGATTTTGACGGTGAGACCCGACGCCGCGCCGCTGGTGCTCCACTGGGCGCTTGCTATCCCTCTGCCCCTGTTGGGTTTCTCTTTCGGTTGCCCCCAGCCGATGCCCTCCGCCACGCGGTGCAGGGTATCCCTCAGGGCGCCGCGCTCTATGCGCTTGCCTATGTAGGATAAGTCCCCTTCCTTCAGGCCGTTCTTCAAACGAAATTCGAGGGGATCCACATCGAGAGCCGCCGCTATGGCGTCCATTTGGGACTCTATCGCGAAGGTTATCTGGGGCCCGCCCGGGGCACGGTAGGAACCGCCGCTGGGCTTGTTGGTATATACGCAATAGGCCTCCATTTTTGCGTTGGGGATGGCATAAGGCCCTCTTCCACCCGCAGCAGCGGCGTATGCCGCGCCGGGACCGAAGTCTGCGTAAGCGCCGCAGTCGAGCATGGTCACGATTTCTCTAACTGTTATTACGCCGTCCTTCCCGACCCCCGTCTTTATTCGGATTTTCCCCGGATGCCGCGGGCGGGCCGATATCAGCTCCTCCCGCCTGGACATCACTATCTGCACCGGCCGGCCGCTCTCCCTTGAGAGCGCCAGGCAGATCGGCTCGATCAAGGGGGCGATCTTTCCGCCGAAAGCCCCGCCCACCTCCGTGGGTATAACTTTAATATGGGACAGGGGCAGCCCGAAGAGATGGGCCAGGTCAGCCCGAAGCGAAAACTGGCCTTGAGTGGTGGACCAGACGGTCATATGCCCGTTGGGCTCGGCGAGGGCGGTGGCGGCGTGCGGCTCCAGATAGCTCTGGTGCACCATGGGAGTGCTGTAACTGTCTTCAAAGACCATATCCGCCTCATCGAAAGCCTTATCAGGGTCTCCGAGTATCAACTCAGTATGGCCGCAGATGTTGCCCTTGCGCTCGGATATGGTGCGGAAGGAGCCCCTGCCATACGTCTCCCACCCCTCATGGATAAGAGGCGCGCCCGGCGCCATGGCATCCTCAGGGTCGAGGAGCGCAGGCAGGTCCTGATATTCGACCTTAATCAGCGCAAGTGCCCGTTCCGCTATCTCGGGCGTATCAGCGGCGACGGCGGCCACGCGGTCCCCGATGAAGAAAACCTTCTCTCCGGCCAGTATCCGCTCGTCCTGGACTATGCTCCCGAAACGCGCATCGGGCACATCTTTGCCTGTAATCACTGCGCGCACTCCGGGCAGCCTCTCCGCTCTTGATGTGTCTATTTTCAGAATACGCGCATGGGGTCTATCGCTATAGAGTATCCTTCCGTAGAGCATACCGGGGAGCCTGACATCCGCGCCGAAGAGGGACCTGCCGGTAACCTTGTCCACCGCATCCACGCGGGGGACCCGCTTGCCGACTACCTTGTACTCGCTCATTTTCGAGCCTCTCTCTGCAGCTCATTATTGATGACTATGCGCTGTATTTCCGAGGAGCCTTCGTAAATCGTCAGCGC
>CAYVLI010000166.1:0-2958 GCA_964452105.1 uncultured Nitrospinota bacterium | reverse complement strand
CATTATTGATGACTATGCGCTGTATTTCCGAGGAGCCTTCGTAAATCGTCAGCGCCCGCACGACACGGTATAACCTTTCGGTAATGCAGCCTTTGACCAACCCGTTGCCGCCATGAATCTGCACGGCCATATCCACCACGCGTTTGGCCATCTCTGTTCCGAAGAGCTTGGCCATGGATGCGTCTTTGGCAACCCGTTCGACACCGCTGTCCTTCAGCCACGCGGCATGATAGACCAGCATCCGGGCCGCCTTTATCTGTGTGGCCATATCCGCCAGCATGTTGCCTATGCTCTGGTGCCTGAAGATGGGCTGGCCGAAAGTGATTCTCTCCTGCGCATACTTGAAAGCGGCGTCGAAGGCCGCCTGCGCTATCCCCACCCCCTGCGCGCCCACGGTGGTGCGGTAGATGTTCAGGTTGTACATGGATATTTTGAACCCCTCGCCCTCCTTGCCAAGAAGGTTTCCGCGGGGGATGCGGCAGTCCTCATAAACCAGCTCGCCGATGGCGTGAGGCGCCATAAGGTTCAGACTTTCACCATACTCGAAGCCCGGCGTCCCCTTCTCCAGGATGAAGGCGGAGAGTCCCCTGTGACCCGCTTCGGGATCGGTCTTGGCGAAGGTAACGTAGGTGTGCGCATATGGGGCGTTGGAAATAAAGCGCTTCTTCCCGTTCAGAATGTAGAAGTCCCCTTCCAGCCTGGCCGTGGTCTTCGCCCCTGCCACGTCTGAGCCGCTTTGCGGCTCCGTCAGCCCCAGGGCGGCCACCTCCTCCCCCCTTGCGATGGGCGGGAGATACCTGGACTTCTGCTCGTGGTTCCCGTATCCCACGATGGGATAGCTGCCCAGCCCCTGCATGACAAAGGCATCCGCCGTAACCGTACAAGCCCTGGCCAGCTCCTCTCTCACTAAGCATATCGGGAGAGCCCTTACCTCCGGGTATCGCCCCCCATATTCCTCCGGCACCATCAGCTTCAAGAAGCCGTTCTCCGCCAGCAGCGCAAGCATGTCGAAGGGATAACCCCCCCTCTCCTCGATCTCGTCAGCCATGGGAGCGATCTTCTCCTGGGCCAGTTTTCTGGCCTGCATCTGAAGCTCTTTCTGTTCCTCGGTAAGCTGGAAGTCCATTATGCCCCTCCTTATTATGATTATGACCTGGGATTTTTTGCTGAAACACCATCAAATCTAAAACAGGTCATTTATAGCATAAAGCCGTAAACCCTTACAGATAAAACCTACTCTCAACCCCATATTCAGGTTGAAACCTCTCCCAACGTTGTGCTACTTCTGTTATTAATCTGGTTCCGAAAAATCATGTCGCCTTAACAACATTAATAAGGAAGATGCCATGGAAAAGAGTAACGTCGTCATTATAGGCGGCGGCGTCTACGGGACCAGCATAGCCTATCATCTCGCCGTAATGGGCTGCACAGATGTAATCCTGCTGGAAAAGGATTCCCTGGCCTCAGGTTCGTCGGGGAAAGGCAGAGGCCATGGACATAGAACCCTTCAGCATCAACCGTTTCTCGGAAGGCCGCACCTTCAAATCGGCTTACGAGCATTTCCCCATGCTGGCGTGAACGCCATACTATATCTCACGATTGCTTCCAAGGAGGAATTCGGGATGGATAAGGGCACTAAAGACCTTGTGAAATATATGGTTGCGAGATACAGGCTGGGGTATAAGATGTTGGCTTTGTATTTAGCCGTACCACTGTTCGACTTCCTAATAGATTCTAAATTGGAAAGGCAAGATGCTGAACAATTCAGGGAAATAATATCAGACACTGAACAAAATAACCTTTCTAATAAAATAAATAAACTGAAGTCTACCACTATGGAAAACCATCACGAATACGCGCGCGTCCACATACTCAGGTACAGTGGAATAAGTGATCTACCGAAAGCCATAGATAAGCTTCACAAATTTAGAAAATTCCGAAACGACCTCGTCCATGATGGATATCGGAGCGTGAGAAGAGCAGGTAAAGTCGACAATTTGGGGGAAGAATTTATCATCTATTTGTGGGGCGAACTATCACACGGTACTTTCACTCAAGCTTACAAAAAGACACAGAGACCCATTACCGTGGATGACATGCTTGAGGAAATAAGAGCGGACTACCGGGTTCGACAGGGAGACCATAGCTTTAAGGAAGCTAAGCCACCACAGGGAGATTTTTGTGCAATACTCGAATCCGATTTTGAGAGCCTCTTCCATTTAAGGGATCAAATGGAAAGACTCAAAAATGCATTGAGCGGCTGGCTGAACCAACATAGGATGGCCACCACCACTTTGACAACAGTGGACACAGCTACCGCTTATGTATGGATGCCCATGGTAAAGTATAGCTATCACAAAAAGGAGGAAATTCCACATATTAAACGCGCATCGGTGTGCATACTGGGTACTCCTTTGGATCTTAGAATATATTTAAATTTTGGAGGAGACGCTATCTCTGATTGTTGGAAATTCTATAATTTCTTAGAGACCACAGAATACCGGGATTATATCAACCAATTAGAGGATAATGTATATTCGGGTGCTCATGAGCTCAAGATATTCAATACCGTTTGGTATACCTTTATTGAAGGCGAAGCTAAGGCCGCTACTGAAATAGACCAACAAGATTTTAGATGCTCGGTTGCAAGCGCCAAAAGAAAATTAGAAGATACGGATAAACCAAAAACCTGGCATAGGTTACTGCATGGATATATCATTAAGAAAGAGGAAGTACCAGCGGGTGGGATTACTATTGACTGTATTAAAGCGAAATTGGAATCTATTATTGAACTGTATGCCAGATTTTTGAGATACTCTAAAAACACACGATAAATGACAATACTGAACGGGGAAACAGTAACGCAAGACTATCCTCCAGTGAGGGGTTCTAATCCCACCGTTCACGGGAATATAAACGGTTGGGAGCAAAAGGTTGCTTTTTCAGCTCTCACTCACC
>CAYVLI010000165.1:0-6267 GCA_964452105.1 uncultured Nitrospinota bacterium | reverse complement strand
CTATCATCTTGATGTCTATCTTGGGGCCGTAAAAAACCGCTTCCCCTTCCCGCCTGGTGTAATCCCATTTTTTCTCTTCGAGCGCCCGGGCCAGAACCTGCTCGGCCATCTCCCATTCTTCCTCATTGCCGGCGTAGTCCTGTGGGTTTTCAGGGTCTCTCACGCTGAGGTCCACCTCGAACTGTTCGTATCCAAAGGTGTTAAGCATATACCGGGCCAGGTTCAAGACTTCCATTATCTCATGGGGAAGCTGTTCCTGCGTGCAGAATATGTGAGCGTCATCTTGTGTGAACCCTCGAACCCTCAGCATACCGTGAAGGGCGCCGTGTCGCTCGTACCTGTAAACGGTTCCCAGTTCCGCAAACTTTATGGGGAGTTCTCTGTAACTTCTCAACTTCTCCTGATATATCAGGATATGGCCTGGGCAATTCATGGGTTTGAGGACGTATTCATCGTCGTCTATGGACATGACGTACATATTTTCCCTGAAATAGTCGTAGTGGCCCGAGGTCTTGAACATGGTGTCCTTGGCGATATGGGGTATGTAAACGAGTTGGTAGCCCCGCTTCACGTGTTCGTCTTCCCAGAACCTCTCGACTATTTTTCTGATGATGGCTCCTTTAGGCTGCCAGTAAATGAGCCCCGGCCCCGCTTTTTCACCAATGGTGTAGATTGATAGTTTTTTGCCCAGAACGCGGTGGTCTCGCGCCCTGGCTTCTTCGAGTTTATTCAGAAAGCTCTCGAGCTGTTCGGTTGTCGGGAAGGAGGTGCCATAGAGGCGTTGAAGCATTTTGTTGCTTTCATCGCCGCGCCAGTAAGCCCCTGCGCTGTTGAGAATTTTATAGGCTTTGACTCTGCCCGACGTTGGCAGATGCGGGCCCCTGCAGAAGTCCACGAAGTCTCCCAGCCGGTAGATGGAGACTTCTTCGTCTTCGATTTCCCGGAGCATCTCGACTTTGTAAGGCTCTATCCTCTCTTCGAACATTCTGATGGCGTCTTCTTTTTTAAGCGTTTCCCTCCGGAAGGGAATATCTTCTTCTATTATGGCGGCCATCTTTTCTTCTATGATGTGGAAGTCCTCGTCGGAAAAGGTTTGCTCCGAGTCGAAGTCGTAGTAATACCCTTCTTCGATGGCCGGGCCTATGGCCAGCCTGGACTTCGGGAAGGCTTGTTGCACGGCCCAGGCCATGACATGAGAGGTGCTGTGGCGGTATATTTCTCTTCCTTCAGGATCGTCGAAGGTAATGAACTTGAGGGAAACATCGGAAGTCAACGGCCGATTGAGGTCTACCGGCTTCCCGTTAATGAGGGCAGCGATAACACTTTTTTCGTCACCCGCATAGGATTCAGACAGGATTTCCCCGGGGGTGATCCCCACCTTTTTTTCCACTGCTTTGCCATCGGGCAGGGTAATTATTATGGTCTCTACATTTGCCATAGCCTTGTTTCCGGTATCCCTGAAATAACAAAAAGGCATCATGTCGGTCGTGCAAATTCATGATGCCTTAATGATTTAAGTTACATTAAATTTTATGATCCTTTGCCCTCTACCTTGTGCAAAAATGCTGTTGCGGGCAATGTTTGCGTTTAATGGTAGGCACGGGCGGTTTCGAACCGCCGACTTCTTGCGCGTCAAGCAAGCGCTCTCCCCCTGAGCTACGTGCCTGCGGGATCTATATTACCTTTACGATTAATAATGCTACTACCCTATACCGCTATATGTCAAGTGAAAAGGGGCTCTCTAACTGGCCTGCTTTAAGCGCTGGAGCGATAATTCGATTTCCTCTATGTCTTCCTTGGATATGAGCCACTCTTTAATATCCGTCCTGGATGGTATTTCGTACATGGCTTCCAGCATGAGGTTTTCCAGAATCGAACGTAACCCTCTTGCCCCGGTGCCCAGCTCGGTAGCCCTGGATGCCACTGCTTTCAGCGCCTCCTGGGTGAATTTTAACAGAACGTTGTCGAACTTAAAAATCTTTTGATACTGCTTGGTGAGCGCGTTTTTGGGCAGTGTGAGTATTTCGACCAGGTCTTCCTCCGTCAGAGGGTCCAGGACAGCCACAAGAGGGAGTCTCCCTATGAATTCCGGTATCAGTCCGTATTTCAGCAGGTCTTCAGGCTGGGTATGCGCGAATACATCGCCGCTCTTCTTCTCTTTGGTCTCCGTCAGTTTTGATTTAAAGCCTACCGCGTTTTTGCCCAGCCGCTGTTCGATTATAGTGTCTAATCCCACGAAAGCCCCGCCGCATATAAACAGTATATCGGTCGTATCAACCTGTACGAACTCCTGGTGGGGATGCTTTCTCCCCCCCTGTGGGGGGACGCTGGCCACCGTGCCTTCGATTATCTTGAGAAGCGCCTGCTGCACGCCTTCCCCGGAGACGTCTCTGGTGATGGAGGGGTTTTCCGATTTGCGGCTGATTTTGTCTATCTCGTCTATGTAAATTATTCCTCTTTCGGCCCGTTCCAGGTCGTAATCCGCCGCCTGCAGGAGCTTGAGTATGATGTTTTCCACGTCTTCTCCAACGTAGCCCGCCTCCGTGAGGGTGGTGGCGTCCACGATGGCGAAGGGGACGTTTATTATCCGGGCCATGGTTTGCGCGAGGAGGGTCTTGCCGCAGCCTGTGGGCCCTATGAGCATGATGTTGCTTTTCTGAAGCTCCACTTCGTCCGTACCCGAATCGGCCTCTATCCTTTTATAGTGGTTGTGAACGGCCACCGAGAGGATCTTCTTAGCCTGTTCCTGCCCTATGACATATTCGTCCAGTTTCTCTTTTATTCCCTTCGGTTTGAGTATGTTTTTAAAATGTTTGCTCTGATCTTGTGCTTTTTCTTCAATGATAATGCTGTTGCACAGGCTTATGCACTCGTCGCATATGTAAACGGTCGGCCCAGCTATCAGCTTCTTTACTTCGCTCTGGCTTTTGCCACAAAATGAACATCTCAGGTTTTCACCCTGGCAACTCTTTTTGCTCATCAGGAGCACCTCGCTTCACGGGTATCTGCTTTCGCCATTATCCTCTTGCAGAGGATATGTCTTGCACGTTGTGCGTTCATTTCTGAATGGGGATGTTATCCCTGGACACGATAACTTCGTCTATTATACCATATTCCTTGGCTTGTTTCCCTGACATGAAGAAGTCTCGGTCCGTATCCTTGCGAACCTTATCTAAAGGTTGTTTAGTATGGTTAACCATGATTTCATCGATAATATCGCGCATCCGCATTATTTCTTTGGCTTGTATGTTTATGTCGGTAGCCTGCCCCTGTACTCCGCCCAGCGGCTGATGTATGAGTATCCGTGAATTGGGAAGGGCGAATCGCTTTTTTCCCGCGCCCGCAGCCAGAAGCAGAGCGGCCATGCTGGCTGCCTGGCCTATGCAAATAGTGGAGACGTCCGGCTTTATATACTGCATGGTGTCGTATATGGCCAGGCCGGAAGTCACCACTCCTCCGGGGCAGTTGATGTACAGGTATATGTCCTGGTCCGGATTTTCCGCTTCCAGGAAAAGCATCTGGGCGATTATGAGGTTGGCTATGGCGTCGTCCACGGGTAAGCCCAGAAAGATTATCCTGTCTTTGAGCAGCCTCGAATAGATGTCATAGGCTCGCTCCCCTCTTGAAGTTTGCTCAACTACCATGGGTATGAGGCTCATCAGTTCGGCTCCTGTCTATTAATTAAGTCGCCCTGTTGCTGGGCGTCATTGCCGTTGCTCTCGACGGTCGTCTCTTCAATTTTATATCCTGTCATTATATTATTCAACGCCTTTTCTCTAAGAAGGCTCTCCTTGAGAGCAGGCAGAGAGCCGCTTTCCTGCATTTGCTTTTTTCGAGCCTGGATATCATGCGCGGCGCCTTCCCCCATCTTCTTCAATTCTTCTTCCAACTCTTCGTCACTGACTTCGAAACCCTTAAGCTGCGCTATCTTTTCAAGGATGAGGTTCGTCTTTACGTTGTTAATCGCATCTTCTCGAATTTTACCGCGCCATTCTTCCAGTTCTTTCCCGGATAAATTAAGCTTCAGTCCCTGCCTCTGCAACTGGTTTTGCATGTGAAACAGCCGGAGGTTAATCTCTTCTTCGATCATGCTGGAGGGGGCTTGAACCGGGTTAATCTCTACCAGTTTGGAGGTGATTTCGTCTTGCAATTTTTTTGTGGCTTGCTGCTCTTCGTATTCTTCCATCCGGGCTTTGAGGTCTTCCTTGAGTTCCTGGAGAGTATCGTAGTCTCCTATGCGGCGCGCAAAGTCATCGTCCAGCGGGGGAAGAACTTTGGTTTTTACCGCTTGTGCCTTGACTTTGAAGGTCGCTTCTTTGCCTGCCAACTCTTTTCGGGCATAGTCTTCGGGATAGGATAGCTTGATGTCTTTCTCTTCCCCTTTGGCCATGCCCAGCAGTTGTCTCTCTATATCTTCATCCAGGCCGTCTTCTCCCACCGCCAGAGTAACATTTTCTTTCTGTTCTACAGGGGCGGGTTTCCCTTCTATGAAAAGCTGGTAGTCGATGATAGCGTAGTCTCCTTTATCTATGCTTCCATCCGGCTTTTCCACCAACTCGGCGAACTTCTCTCTCAGGGTCTCCATTTCCTTATCGACATCTTCCGGGATTATTTTCCGCACTACTTTTTTAAACTCGAGATTTTCGAAGTTGACCTGGTCTATCTCCGGCTTGACTTCCACCGTGAGCATGAGCTTCACCGGGTTCCCTTCTTCGGCCTGGAAATTTTCTAATTTGGGCTGGCCTACAGTCCTGAGGTCTTCTTGCTGAACGGCTTCCTGAAACGATTCGGAGACCAGCTTCTGAAGTACTTCCGTCTCGACTCGATCCTTGTAATATCTTTCCAGCACCTTTATCGGAGCTTTGCCCTGCCTGAATCCCTGGACCTGAACCTTTTTGTTTAGGGTTCTATACGCTTTTTCCAGTTCTTTCCGGTGCTGGGACGCAGGCAGCTCTATTGCCAGTTTCTTGGTACAGGGATCGACGTCTGTTACTTCGATTTTTAGATTCGGCATATGTTTATGTTCCCAGCCATATTATTTTCTGGTGCGAGAGGGGGGACTCGAACCCCCACGGTTGCCCACTGGATCCTAAGTCCAGCGCGTCTGCCAATTCCGCCACTCTCGCGCAAATTGAGCATTGCGCCTTCTTAAGAACAAAATGGTGAGCCGCCAGGGGGTCGAACCCTGAACCTACGGATTAAGAGTCCGTTGCTCTGCCAGTTGAGCTAGCGGCCCGCCATGGTAATAATTCAAATGATCCTGCTCTCCCTGAGAATGATTGATATTTTAATCCGGGGATTTCCGACTGAGTTTTGTAAACAATCTCAAGGGCGGGAATCAGCCTCGCATTTTCTTGCGGCGACGAAATCACAATGTTAAAAAATACAATACGGCTTCCTGTAAGTCAAGCATTTATGGCCGTATTTCTTGATGGAATAGGCGATAGAAAGGAAAATGAATATGTGAAGCTATACTTGCGTCAAAAAAAGGTGGAATCAGAGTTTTGAGAAATATTAATTTAATCTTGCAGAGCCTGAATGAATGTGTATAATAAAACAAATTCGATTGATTCTGAGAGGAGAGCTTATACCTGCCCTGCAGCCGCACGCCGAGGGGTTTGTTAATTTGCATGGTTGGCCCTGGAGCTGTAGCGTGCGCTGCTTACTATTGTTCTTATCTATTCCACATTGACATCCTGCCCAAGAAATGCGTGTAATAGATTTTTGAATGTATTGAAAATCTTTACTATTTTCACGCAATCGAAAGCGAGACCAATCGCTGATCTCTGTGATGGAAGAGAAGCAAGGCCTTTTCACTATGCCCGGGAAGGCTTTGATATGGCTTGCACTCGATACTTCGATTTCAATCGAAGTTCATGGTTGTTGAGATTGGGTAGTTGTTTTTCGTTTGTCCGAGGAAAGGAGGCGGAAAGGAATGAGGAATTACAGGTTGGTTTTACTGCTGACGGTTGCAGCAGGGGTGGCACTCTTACTGGGCCCGGCGCTGAGCTCCGTGAACGCGGCCGAGTATGTGGGAGCCGTGAAATGCAAGATGTGCCACAGCAGCAAGTCTATCGGTGGGGAGCAATACAAGGTCTGGAAGCAAACCAAACACGCTAAGGCCATGGATGCCCTTAAGGGGGACGATGCCAATAACCCCAAGTGCCTGAAATGCCACACCACGGGCTACGGCAAACCCGCCGCTCCAGGAGCGCAGCTCGAAAACGTGCAGTGCGAGGCCTGCCATGGCCCTGGAAGCAAGTATCG
>CAYVLI010000164.1:0-6297 GCA_964452105.1 uncultured Nitrospinota bacterium | reverse complement strand
GCAATCTGTGGATCTGGAAGAGGCTTGCACGAGACCCATATTCGAGCTGGTTGACGCCGTAGAGGTTGCCAACGGAGGCTCCACAAGGGAAGAAGTTCTGTTTGCCCGGCAGGTTGCAGAAAAATTGGGTTTGTGCGGGACCGGTGGCAGCGACGCCCACACAGCCAATACCGTGGGCGATTGTGCGACCGAGTTCACCATGGAAGTCACCACGGAGGCCGATATCGTGGAAGCGATCAGGAAAGGGGCCTGTCGTCCCGTTGACCGTCGGGTGCGTTAGCGTTCAGATTCGCAGAGCCGCCGATTTCATCTCTTCGTGGTATTCGCCGTGTTGTTTCCTGTTAATCCAGTCGTTAAAATTAAACAAGATCCTTATATCGAGCCGGCCGCAGAAATCTTGTAGAATAATGACCAAATAGTAGTGGCCGGTTTGTATTACCAGGAGAGTACACGGTTGAATTCACAGGTTCCGAACCTTTCCATTTCCATAGTAAATCGCAACGGCATGCAGTTTCTGGAGGGGCTTCTAAATTCCATCTACCGGGACGCCGGGGAAATAGCTTTCGAGGTTTTCGTGGCCGACAACGCATCCACCGATGGCAGCCTCCAGATGGTCAGGCAAAAGTTTCCGCAGGTAACTATCATCGAAAACGATGAGAACCTCTACTTCGCGAAAGCCAATAACCAGAACCTGCGCAAGGCCGTGGGCCGCCACGCCCTCATTCTCAATAACGATGCCATAGTGCAGCCTCGCTCCCTTCAACGAATGGTCGAATACATGGACCAGCATAGTGACGTAGGCGCTCTGGGCCCAAAACTGCTCAATTTCGACGGGACCTTGCAGCGCACTTGCAACCGATTTCCCACCTTCCACTATGCCCTCTACGAATACCTTTTCGTCCACCGTCTCTTCCCGCATAACCGTTGCCTACAGGAAAACATTTACGCCGATTGGGACAGAAACAGCATAAGGGAGGTTGACGCCGTCTCAGGCGCCTGCTTCATGGTTCCGCTACGTCTGTTCAAGGAAGTGGGGCTCCTGGACGAAGACAACCTCATGTACAACGAGGAAGTAGATTTGTGCTACCGCATAAGAAAGAAGGGCTATAAAGTCGTTTACTACCCGGAGGCACAGGTAATGCACTATGGCGGAGGTAGCACGTTAAAGAGGCAATCGGAGACGCTGGTTAGAATTTACCACCAGAGCTTCTTGAACTTTTATAAAAAGTTTTATGGGCGCGACGTATATCTTTTGCTCAAGACCCTCTACCTGCTTTCCCGCTTGCTGCTCAAGGCGCAGCGATGGTTGAAGATGAGATTGATCGGATGGAATGTCGAGACCTTTACACTTCCCCGGCATGATATAAATTGAGGTGTTCAGCGAGGGCAAGCGCCGGAGAGGGAAAATGAGGATACTCCTTGTCACCAGGGCCTCTCCCTTCAGGGGTAAGGACCAGCCTTTCTTCAGAAAAAGCTACGGGGGTGTGGATGTCTCCCCCCAGATCGCCGGAACCTTCGGCTGGTTCTGGGAAAAGGCTCTCAAGCAGTTGGGGCATCAGGTGCGCCCTTTCGTCTTTTACCGCGGTCCGGGCCTGTTCGAGAGCAGGCTGAAGAAGTTCGCCAGGAGAGTCAAGGCCGGGAAAGGTTTCCGCCGCACTTCCCTGAGGCGCATGAACAGGGAACTGCTCGGCGCAGCCTCCGGATACAGGCCGGATATTGTACTGGTGGATGGAGGCGAGCTGATAACTCCTGAGACCATCGGAAACCTCAAGCACTCCGTTAAATCGGTGACGGTCCTCTGGCTTCTGGATCACCCTCGGCACCAGGGCTGGCACAACGTGCTGCAGAGCATGCCCATATATGATCTGGTGTTCACCTTCGACCCGGAATACGTCCACGACTTCAGAGAGATGGGGGCGGAGAAGGTGGAGTGCCTGCCCTGTGCCTGCGATGCGGACATCCACAGAAGCTACGCTTTGAGCCGGGAGGAGACCGAAGAACTGGGCACAGACCTCTGCTTCGTGGGCGCCATCACCGAGAGCAGGAGGGACTTCCTGCTCCGCCTTGCAAACCAGGACCTCTCCATCTGGGGATGGAACCGGGAGGCCATTGCGAACGAGCCTCGTCTCATGCAAAAATACAGGGGAGTGACTTACGGGGAGGGGTTGGCCAGGGTCTATAACGCAAGCCGCATCACCCTCAACGTTCATCATCCCCAGACCAGAGCCGGCCTGAACATGAGGACCTTCGAGGCGGCGGGCTGTGGCGCCTTCCAGTTGGTGGACCTGAAACCTTCACTGAGCAGACACTTCTCCCCCGGCCAGGAGATAATATCCTACAATAGCCACGATGAGTTGCTGGAGCTGATAAAATATTACCTGGTTCACCATGAGGAGAGGGAAGAGATAGCAGCAAGGGCGCAGGCCCGTGCGCATGGCTCGCATACCTACCTGCATCGCATGCAGGCCCTTCTGGATATGGTCGAAACCCTTTGACGGCTTGGAAGATGCGAGATGGTTTCGGATAGCCATGGATTCTTCCCGCTGATACAGGCTTCCACCACTATGTTGAGAATAGTCGTTTTCATTATCATAAGTATGTTGTTTACTGCGTTAAACACTTTCACCGCCGCTGCAGGCGCTTCCGATAGCCAAGGGGAGAGAGCCGGGGAGGGAGTGTGCGATGATCAGATAAACATAGGCTCAAGCGTGGTTTTGACAGGGCCGCTGGCGCAATGGGGGAATGACCTGGCCCGCATCGGCCCCAGGGCTTACTTCAACACGGTCAATGAGCGTGGCGGGGTCTATGGCCGCAGGATCAGATACACCATCTACAACGATTTCTACCGGTCGGACAGGGCGCTTACCAACGTCAAGAAGCTCATTCAGAAAGACCGTATCTTGTGTTTATTCCTGCAGACGGGGACCAGCACCAACAGGTCCTCTTACAGGTATGCCACAGAGCAGAAGGGGGTTCCCCTCATGTTTCCGGCGTCAGGAGCCCATTTCTGGACTTTCCCCTTCAAGCGCCTGATATTTCCTCTCTCCCCTTCTTACAAAATGCAGACCTACATACTGATAGACTACTTCGTTCTCACCAGGGGATTCAAGAAGATCGGGATTTTTTACCACGATGATCCTTTTGGTCAGGAGGTTGTCGATGCAGCCCGTGAGAGGCTCAGGCAGCATGGCCTTCAACCATCGGGAGAAGAGAAGCTTAAAACCGAAGAGTTCGAGGTCAGCGGACAATTGATGAAGCTGCGCAGGCAGGGTGCGGAAGCGGTGGTTCTGGGTGTGCCCTACAACTATGCTTTCAGGTTCATACGCGAGGCCCGAAAGTTGGGGTGGGGCGCCCGATTGGGCGGCATCGGCATGACCAGTGTTCAAACCTTGCTGGTCATGTCCAGAGAAGCGGCCCTCGGTTATGTGGGCGTCATGACCATGCCCGATGCTCGCTTCGCTGCCGGGCCGGCCATGGAGGAATACAGGAGGCGACTCAGGAAGCGCTTCCAGGGCGCCCCCTATAATTCCAGCACGCTCACCGGCTGGTGGGCCGCCAAACTGCTCACCGAAATACTCCGGCGCGCAGGAAGAGACCTGTCCAGGGAGAACATGATAAGAGCGGCGGAGAGCATCCGGGGCTACGATACAGGCATAACCGCTCCCATCTCCTTCTTCCCTGACGACCACTCCGGAACCACCAGCGCTTACCTGGCCGTGGCCCTGGCCGCTGATGCAGGGCAGCTGCGCTTCGTCCCCTTGAGGCCCGACTCCAAACCGGAGAAAGGGGCCCCGCCGTTCTGGATAAGTTCCTGGGATAAATCGACGGATGAAGTAGCGCCCCTGTACAGGTCGTTGGGAAAGTTCACCGCAAAACGACCGTGAACGCCCTTCCCTCAATCATGATTTTTATGTTGACAGTAAGGCTGTAATTTGTTATTTAGGATATGCAAATATCTTTATTACTTATAATATGTATTCCTAAGTATCTGAGAGAGTAGCGCAGATGAGCAAAATGCAGGAGAGGGTGGATGATTTGCAGAAGGCGTTTAAAGCCTTCATGCGCAGCCATCAGTTTCGCGACCGTAATGAAATGAGCCCCTACGGTGTGACCGTGACACAGTGCTATGCCCTGGATGCCCTCGGGGATTGTGGCAGGCTCACCATGAGCGAGCTGGCTGAGAAGATGTATCTCACCACGGCCACCATTACCGGAGTAGTTGATGAGCTGGAGAAGAAAGAGCTGGCTGAAAGGAGTTTAGACAGTCGAGACCGGCGGCTGATCAGGGTCTCCCTCACGGGAAAGGGCCTGGAAGTTTATCATCAGATAAGAGAGGCGTTGTTAAACAGGTATCGGAGCATTCTCAGAAGGCTGAAGCTCTCAGGCAAGGATGTGGACAAGATCGTCAGCGTGCTCAACGAGCTCACCAGAATGTCCAGGGAGGGTGAAAGCCGTTGTAGTTGAGAAATTTGTCTCATGTCCGGTTTTTCAGGGAGGTATAGAGATGTACGGGGAGTTATCAACCATAGCCGCTTCGGCGGGCCGCATACTGCTTGAGCTGTGGTGGTTCATATTGCTGGCCGTGGTCATCGCCTCGGTCATGTCCACGCTCAAGCTGGACAAGAGGGTAGCGCAATTCTTCAATCGGGCGGGGGTATGGGCTATCGTGGGAGCGCTGCTCCTGGGCCTGGTGAGCCCTCTGTGAGCCATAGGGGTTCTCCCCGCGGTGGCGGCCATGCTGGCTGCGGGAGCGCCCATAGCACCCGTGATGGTGTTTCTGATTTCATCGCCTCTCATGAGCCCCAGCGCCTTCTTCATAACCTTGGGCGGCCTGGGCTTGGGCATCGCTCTTTGGAAGTTTTTCTCCGCCGTCGCACTGGGGCTTGCCGCAGGATGGGTGACGGCTGAATTGACCAGACGGGGATATTTAGGGAACTCGATTCTCCGCGTGGAGACGACTTCCGAAAGCCAGGAGCAGGCAGAATCCTGTTCGACCTCCTGCGACGCTGTGCAAGGTGATGCGCAGGCCGAGCAGGCAAAAATGACCGCCGCAGAGAGCGTGAAGACCTTTCTCCGACTTACCTATAAGTTCAGCATTTTCATAGGCAAGTTTATCATCATAGCCGTGATAGCGCAGGCGGTCATGTTGCGTTTCGTGCCGCAGGAGTGGGTCTCGGCTTCCGTTGGAATCCAGAATTCGTATTCCGTATTCATTTCTACCGTAATAGGAATCCCAGCTTATATGAGCAGTATCAGCGCAGTTCCGCTACTTCAGGGTCTTATGGAACTGGGGATGGACAAGGGGGCGGTGTTGGCTTTCATAATAGCCGGGCCGGTCATGTCCGTGCCCTCCATACTGGCGGTGATGGCGCTGTTCAAGAGGCGGGTGCTCTTCGTTTACATGAGCGTGGGTTTTCTGGGAGCGCTGCTCTTCGGGTACGCTTATCGCCTGATATAGCTTTAGTGAGTACTGAAGAAATCTTACGCGGCTTTGTCGAAGCCATTCAAGGTACAGTTGCTGTCATTCTGAGCGCAGCGAAGAATCTCTCGTATCGTACCGACATCTTTATCTTTGACGAGATGCTTCGCTTCGCTCGGCATGGCATGTCGCCTGGGAGGGCTGAGCATTATACAATCCTCGGCAGTCGGGAGTGAGGTTTCATCAGGATTTACCTTCAAGGAAGCTTTTTCGCCGGAGAGAGCAAGTCGCAGGTCATCTCAACATGTTCCATCATTATTATGGAAGAAACGAAGTATGTTACCGGATAATCAGAAGAAAGCCTTTAACGCTTTTTACGGTTCTGCGCGCAACAACGATATATTAGAAGTGAAGACCACACTGATGATTCACATGGCTTCCGCCATGGCCCTGGGCTGTTACCCCTGAATGGAACACTACCTTGGCGTTGCCAGGGAGCAGGGGATAACCGATGCAGAGATAGGGGCGATAGAAGCCATAGTGATGGCCGTCTCCGCTGGAAGAGCAAGCGCTCAGTTCCGGGACGTTGTCGGCAGAAGCAAAAAATAGAGTTATCCGGGCAGTCGACTCATATAACCGCAGCGAATCTCTGGGAGATGGCCCGGATAAATTGTCTTTCAAAACCCCGCTACAGGCAGGTTTTAGATTTTCTGTAGCTGCAGCTATCAGGAGCAAGGTCTCGCTTGTAATCCCACCAACGGCTTCTAATGCACCGAGGCCTCCCCCTGAGCGGGAGAAAGCCGTTCGGCGGCGGGAGCGCCCAATAGCTTTTATATTGACATCAGGCCGAATTTCCTTTAATTTCTCTACAGTTAAAG
>CAYVLI010000163.1:0-6310 GCA_964452105.1 uncultured Nitrospinota bacterium | reverse complement strand
CGGATAGCTATGTTCTGGTGGATGGCTCAGGGCTATCCACCAGGAACCGCCTCTCTGCAAGGCAGATTATCCATGCCCTTTACACCGCCTATGGCGATTTCGAAGTAGGACCGGAGTTCACCTCTTCTCTGGCCGTGATGGGAGTAGACGGTTCCCTGTCCGACAGGCTCCACGACAGCCCCATCAGCAGGAAGGTACGAAGCAAGACCGGCAGTCTTAACGGAGTCAGCGCGCTATCTGGCTACGCTCCCCTACTTCAGGCAGGCCCCGTGGCCTTTTCCATACTTATTAACGGAAACAGTTGTGATTTTTACCGGGCCAAAGAACTGCAGGACAAAATCCTGATGCTCCTTTTCGATTCGTTCAACTCCGCAAAGCACTGAATGTAGCCGTTAACGGGAACTACGTTTTCTCTCGGCGAAAACCCTGGCGGCATCCTGAGATTCGTTGGACAACATAGTCGATACCACGGCCTCTGTCTCGTAAGCCAGGGCGGCGTTCAGGCTGCTCTCGGCGCCTGCATCCAGCCCCCATTTGGCCAGCGCTATGGATAGCGCCGATTTGCTCAATATCTTCCCGGCCATCTCGCCGGCCGCCTTCATGAGCCTGTCTCCGGGGACCACACTGTTCACCAGACCTATCCTGAGCGCCTCCCCGGCATCGATGAAATCACCGGTGAAAACAAGCTCCTTGGCCTTTACCAGGCCCACCAGACGGGGCAGCAGATGAGTTGAGCCGCCGGTAAGGAACAGGCCTACCCCCGTCTCCGGGAATCCGAAGACCGCCTCTTCCGAGGCGATGATTATGTCGCAGGCCATGGCTATCTCGCAACCACCCCCCAGCGCGTAACCGTTGACGGCTGCTATTATCGGTCTATCCGTCTCCTTCATGATGCGGGTTATGTTTTGAGCCGTAATTATTCCCCTGCGCAAATCCATGTGCGTTGCACCCCGCGGCTTCTCCTCCTTAAGGTCGGCTCCGGCGCAAAAGGCCCTGCCCTCACCGGTTATTATTATGGCCCGCGCGCTTCCATCGTTCACCGCCTCCCTCAAGCCAGCCTCTATATCCCTCCACAATTCCCGGTTCAGAGCGTTTAGCGCTCTGGGACGGTTTAATTTCAGTACGCACAGATCTCCTTCCCGCTCTAATTTCACCGTTTCATAACCCATGGCCCCTCTCCTTTCTCCATTTAATTAACCCTACGCCTCCCCATCGGTTTTCCGAGAACCCTCTAACGGTTTTCCCTGAAGGTCGATTAATATTATCCGGCGGCCCGAAGAGTTTGCTTGCGTTCTCCACGTATATCTTTTTCAAGACTTCTTCTTTTAGAACCAGCCCCCTGAGCTTCTCCCCGGGTAGATAGGGGTAAAAGTATACCTCTTTCTCCAGCATGCTGCGATAGGCAAGCTGTGTGGCGGAAAGATATCTCACATCTTTAGCCGGGTTATCGGTGGCAACTATATCGGTAGCGAATAGTATCCTGTCCCGATATCTGCTCATAAATTCACGGTACTTTTGCGGCCGTCTGGAAATCCTGCGCAGACCGGCAGCCAGGTAATCGCCGAAGGAAATATCGGTGTACAAGTTTGGATACTTATTAAGCAGACGCTCCAGTCGGGAGAGCTTTATCGAGGAGAGACAGAAATGAGGACATATAACCGTCATGCGGGGGAAGTCTTTCAGCACCTGCTCGAATTCCCGCAGGTATCTGAGTCTTCCGGAATTAACGTGAAAAACTATGGGCAGCCCCTTCTCCTGAGCATATCCATATACTTCATACATATCAGGGGCGTCTAACTCGCTGTTGTAGAAGCTGGAATGGCCCGAATACAATTTGATGCCTCTCGCCCCCCTTCTCACATAACCTTTGAGCAGTTCCAGCCTATATTCCTCTTGAGGGTCAACTGCCGTCAGGGGAATGAAACGTCCAGGGTATTTCCTGGCGATCTCCAGCACCTGTTCGTTATTTCTTCTGTAGCCCTTGTATCCATTTCTGCTTCGGTAGATGGTAGCGTCCGGGCTCCCAACAATGACGGTTCTGAAAATCCCACTGGCATCCATGGCTTTTATGAGAGAGGGCGCTTGGCGAACAGATTGTACGTGCAGATGAGCGTCAGTTATGTTTTCTAATCGGTTCGGCGGAAGGGAACTTATTACCTTCTCTTTTACCGTGCAGGAGGTGAGAAGGAAAATCAGGGAAATGGTAAGAGCTGCAGTTAACGGCTTCATCACACAACAGGTAATAAACAGCCGCCGGGATTATGCTGGAGTTCGGCGGCATCGTTATAATCTTTTTTGTAAGGCCCGGTGTGGTTCATTTTCCAAACCCTCCATTCCTTCCCCGGAGGTGAGTGAAACCGCGGCTGATACGCAGGCATGTAAGCCTCAGCTCTTCGTTCTATCTGGTCGGGGTGGGTGGAGGTCCGGGCGGTTCCGGAAGCACTATGGAAATCCCACCGGATATCAATGACCCGTTGCCCGTATCCGGATTCGTTACGGTTACATCTCTCAGTCCGACGGCAGCGCCCGGCTCAATCACAAGGCCGACGATAAGCGACTGCGAATCCACAAACTGAACGCTGTTAACCGTAACACCGGGACCGAAATTAAGGTCAGCAACGCTTATGTTCTGGGAGAAATTCCGGCCTGAGACGTCCACGCTAACCTGAGTTCCCACGGGCAGATTCCCTTGTGCGATACCAGTTATCACAGGGAATGGAGGAACGACCACCGGAACCGGCTCGGAAGCGCCAGCCGGGTTAGCCACCCTGACCGCTCCTGTAACGCCGTCAACAACAGCAGACGAAAGCAAGATGTTCGCTACTATTGTTGTATCCGATTGTACAACGAAACCGGTAACGTTCAAACCGGCTGGAAATGCAATATTGTTGGCGCCCGTGAATCCGCTTCCTTTCAAAACGACAAATACATTGGTCCCAAGCCTTCCCCTTATGCTGGCTATGCTGGTAACCCTTGGTATCTCGCCAGCCCTGGTTTCTATTACCGCGGTGTTATCTTCGGTGGTTTCGGTTCCAGTCGTTGTGATAGGCTTTTCCGTTTCTCCTTCTGCTTCCGCTTCTGCCTCGGCTTCACCTTCAGCCGCCCCTATGATGGTGGGGACCTGCTCGCTTACTCCCGTGGATTGGCCGGTTATATTCTGGCCAGTGCGAGTCCTGATGGCAGCATTGGTGGCCAAATCTGTAATTTCAGTTACATTCCGCATGGTCTCGTCAAACAGTACTTGCATCTGTCCCTCTAATCGTATTACTCCCTGCTCTAATGGTTCATTGATGGCATTTAAGCCGAGTTCCAGCGCTCGTGTTCCCATACTCCCGGTGTTTAAAGATAAGAGTCTGGTGTCGCCGGCTATTTCTTCTGCGGCTGTCTCCCCCTCTTCGTCTCCCACCGTGATGGCAATGGTAAGGGAGGCTTCCGCAGAGGTAGCGTTTGATAGTATATGAGTGGAATTGCTTAAGACCTGAAGTGCATCTGCCGCCACCCTCGCTCCTGCATTCGTTCGGGCTTGTCCCAGTGACTGCAAAATCTGCTGAGCGTTCTGAACGAGATTCAGGGACTGCTGGGCCGATTCGCCGGCTCTCTCAACTGCTTGAGCCGCTCTGGCCAGACCTTCTGTATCCCCAACCGAGGCCATGTTTGCAGCATTGTTATTAACAACAGCAGCAGCGTTCTGGGTGCTTGTAGCGTTCTCGATGGCCTGAAGCGTTGTCAGACCTGCCCTTATGCCTGTTTGGGTTGTTTCCCTCCTCACCTGCTGTAAAATGTTACCGGCGTTCTGGGCCAGGTTATTGGCGTTCTGGGCCAGGTTTTGAAGCCTCTCTGTAAACTGCATCGCGGTATTTACTCCCGATGCATCACTGTTGGCCTGGGCATTAGCCAGGTTGGCAAGACTGGCGTCCAGATTTGCGTGGGTGCGCGCCGCAATGGCGTTAGTGTTAGCGGTGAGGGCGTGGGCGAGGGCCTCCCTCGGATCCGTTGTCCGCCGGGCGTCCTGGGATGTTTGCCTGGTGGTATTGAGTAATGCTGTTGTATTCTGAGCCGCGCTCACAACCAGGTCCAGGGTACCCTGAGCCTGGCTGGCCGCATCGGGGTCCCTCATCTGTTGAGCTTCCAATACAGCATCTCTGGTTGTGGTCACGCTCGCTTGGGCCTTGGCGTTAGCGGTTTCCGCCGTACTCTCCGCTGCATTGGCCCTGGTATTGGCTGCATTGCTCATGTTATCAGGCGTTGGGTTTGCACGGGCTTCAGCGGCCGCCTTAGAGGCATTTTGCCTGTTCTCTTCTGCATTACCAGCCAACTCTGTTGCGACCTGTTGCTGCCGGGTAGCCTGGGTAGCCGTCTCGATCATGGGGTGCTCAGCCCTTCCGGGGTCCCTGTCTCCTCTATCATCAAGAGGATTAATAATAGGCCAGGTATCTATTTGATTGAAACTCCCTGAAGTATCCACGGGACCGTCTGCACCAAAAGAAGTATCCCCGCTCCCGGATACACTATTGTAAACTTTTGTTCCTCTTATTCCTGCGACCATGGTGGGTGTTCTGAAGGATATCTCCTGATCTTTCCCCCTCTTCATATCCGCCGTCATCTCACCCAGGAGCACTTTTACTGTTCGCTTTGTAATTATCCTCTTCCGGATAAGGCCCACTTCCTCTTTGCGCTCGGAAATCTTCACTTCCGAGTCTAAACCGAGCCTGAGGATTCCGCCGTTTTTAAAGACTATTTCCGCTCTCCCCTTTTTGGTTACCACTTTATCATCGCTGAAGAGAGGGTAAGGCGCCTCCTTCACTTCTCTCCATACCATCTTGGTTCTGGCAAGCACCTCTCCTTTGAACCGTGTTATTTCTGCTATCTTTTTCTTGAGCTCCGTCTTCTTTTCTTCCTGTGCGTCGGTGTTCGCGGCGAACCACAGCACAGCAAATACCATAATGAAGAAAAGAATGCTCAGCCTACCGAGTTTGCCCGCCATGATTAAACCTTTCTCTAATAGTCAGGCGCAAGAAATAATTAAAACAAGTTTCTCCACAAATTTATTAAACATATAAAGCATATCAGACAGTATCTACTTGTTCAATAAAAAAGGGTCTGATGAAAATGTTCGATAAATTTTAAAATCGTGATTTAACCTTACAGATAGCCTCGCAAGATCAAGTTTTCATTTGCCTAATCAATTGTACATGTCTTATAATTCACTCGTTGACTATATTAAAGGCTGTAAGAGGACCCATCGAACCTCACTCCTAAAGTATTCGATGAAATCCCAAGAACCAATATCGACAAAGAGTATTAAAAAATCCAGCGCTTTTCCTTTGGAGCAGGAGACATTGTCCATCCCACTCATGGACCTCAAGGCGCAGCACGCCTCTTTAGATGTAGAGCTGAAAGAAGCCGTATTACGAGTGATAAAAGGGGGCCGCTTCATTGGCGGAGAAGAAGTGGCCATGTTCGAAGAGGAATACGCCTCCTTTTGCAACACTAAATATGCGGTTGCGGTTGCTTCCGGCACCGACGCCCTCTACCTTACACTAAAGGCCCTCGGCATCGGCCCAGGAGATGAGGTCATCACCGTCCCCTTTACTTTCGTTGCTACCATAGAAGCTATAACTCTGACCGGGGCTAAACCTGTCTTCGTGGATATTCTTCCGCATACTTTCAACATGGATCCCGATCGCCTCGAGGATGCAGTCACTGATAGAACAGCTGCCATCATGCCAGTCCACCTCTACGGACAGCCTGCTGAAATGGACCGTATAAATTCGGTGGCTCAACGAAATGGCCTGGTGGTAGTCGAAGATGCAGCGCAGGCTCATGGCGCCGAGTACCGGGGAGCGAGAGCAGGCTCTCTCTCCAGGGCGGGCTGCTTCAGTTTTTATCCATCCAAAAACCTGGGCGCTCTGGGTGACGCAGGGGCAGTGGTGACCGACGATGAAAACCTTTGTGAGTCGATAAAATCCCTCAGAAATCACGGTCGCAGCTCATGGAACGAGCACGGAATCGTAGGGATGAACAGCAGGATGGATGAAATCCAGGCTGCGGCGCTCAGGATAAAGCTGCGGCATCTGGAGCCATGGAACAGGCTGCGCAGAGAAAAGGCCGCAATATATGACCGCCTCCTTGCGGGGGTTACGGGAATAGTCACACCCGTGTGCGTCGAGGAGGCGAAACACGTTTACCACCTGTACGTCATACGCGCCTCCGAAAGAGACAAGCTGAAAGGGAAGCTGGCCGAGCAGGGCATAACCTCCGGGATATACTACCCGCTTCCGGTTCACCTTCAGAAAGCTTACGGTTACCT
>CAYVLI010000162.1:4650-6351 GCA_964452105.1 uncultured Nitrospinota bacterium | reverse complement strand
TCGCTGGCGTTGTCGCCGTACCCTTGAGCGCCTATCTCATCGGCGAAGGCCTGGGTTACCGGAGCTCCTCCTATCATAATTTTAACCCTGTCCTTCATTCCCGCTTCGGAGAAAGCCTGCACGGTGTCCCTCATGGCGGACATGGTCGTGGTCATGAGCGCGGAGATGCAAATTATATCCGCACCCCTTTCCCTTGCCTCCTCGACATACTTTTCGGGAGGAGTGTCCGCTCCTATGTCGAACACTTCGAAGCCTGTACCTTCCAGCATCATGGCTACCAGGTTTTTACCGATATCGTGCAGGTCGCCCTTGGCGGTTCCTATGACCACCTTGCCCAGGTATTGCATATCCTCGCTCTTAATGAGGGGCTTCAGCATCTCCATGGCAGTCTTCATGGCGCGAGCCGCAAGCAGGACCTGGGGCACATAGTACTCATTGCAGCGGAATTTTTCGCCCACGACCTCCATTCCGGCGCACAGCCCTTCGTTTATCACTTTCTGAGGCAATATCCCTTCGTCGATAGCCTTCTGCGTGAGGTCTTTCGCAGAGTTCTGATCGCCTTTAATCACGGCATTGCTTATCTCTTTAAGGTCCAATTCCAAACCCCTCCATCATGGAATAAGCGAAAATCAAAAATACCTCTGGCGCAACTCTTGCAATCAATAGCCCTGTATAAAACGAATATCGTAACTTATAATACTATCTTTGATAGTTGATTGAAAGAATTTCCTGATGCCATGTACGCCATCCGGAGCAGCGCCTCCGAAATGCCTGAAAAAAATCAAGGGAAACCCACGGTGTAATAGGTTCCCCCTGCACTTCCGCCCGGCAACTCGATGAGCAGGTCTATCCTCTGGTATCTATCTCTTTTTTGACGAAGTCGATAATGTCGCGGGTGTCTGCACCGGGAGTGAAAAGCCTCTTTACGCCCAACGACTTGAGGCTGGAGATATCCTCTTCAGGAATTACCCCGCCGCCGAACAGGACGATGTCCTCCACGCTGTTTTCTTTGAGCAGTTCCATCACCCGGCCGAATATGTAATTGTGGGCGCCCGACAACAGGCTTATTCCGATACCTTTCACATCCTCCTGAATGGCCGTGTTGACGATCTGCTCCGGCGTCTGATGAAGCCCGCTGTAAATCACCTCTATGCCTGCGTCTCTCAGCGCCCTGGCCACGACCTTTACTCCCCGGTCGTGCCCGTCCAGGCCGACCTTGGCTATTAACACTCTGATGTTAGTCTCTGGCATCTCGTTCCTTTTCCGCTCCTAAAGGGCCTGCTCCACCAACTGGGCCAGGTCCATAACCTTAACTTTCTCCACGGCGTCCTTGGTCTTGACCCCGTCCTCGAACATGCTCAGGCAGAAGGGGCAGGCGGTAGCGGCAATCGTGGGCTCGGCCTTTAGCATTTCTTCGACCCTTATAACGTTCACTCTCTGTCCGATATTCATCTCCATCCACATGTGGCCTCCGCCTCCACCGCAGCAGAAGCTGCCTTTCCCATGCCTCTCTATCTCCACCATCCTGGCCCCGGGCAGGGCGCTCACTATTTTCCTGGGTTGATCGTAAATGCCGTTATAGCGCCCCAGGTAGCAGGAGTCGTGGTAGGCGATGATTTCGCCGATCTCACTTTTCAGATTGATCCGCCCCTGCTTTATCAGGTCGGCTATGAACTCGGTATGGTGGCAGACATCATAGTT
>CAYVLI010000162.1:0-4550 GCA_964452105.1 uncultured Nitrospinota bacterium | reverse complement strand
TCGAACTTGCTCTCCATCATGACCAGGTTGCGCCGCATGTCCATTATCTTGTTGATGTGCTCTATGAACACCGGGCAGTGTTCCTCACAGCCCCGGCAGGTGGTGCAGGACCAGAGGACATCCTCCGTTATCGCATCCTCGCTGATGAGAGCGGGGCCTTGCTCCTCCGCCTCTTCCGCCTCGCCGTTTCCTGAATTCTTGGCGGTCAGGTAGGGAGCTTTGTCTTGCAGGTGGTGTTTGAGGTCTATAATCAAGTTCTTGGGAGAGAGCGGTTTATCACTCAGCCAGGCGGGGCAACTGGCCTGGCAGCGCCCGCACTCGGTGCATATGTAAACGTCCAGGAGCTGCTTCCAGGTGAACTGGTCCACCCTGGAGACTCCGAACTCTTCCGCCTCTTCCAGGTCGATGGGGTTCAGGGCGCCCCTGGGTTTGAGGGAGCGCAGGAAGACGTTGAACACGGCGGTGAAAATATGGAAGTGCTTCGAGAAAGGGAGGTAAACCAGAAACACCAGCAGGGAGGATAAATGTATCCACCAGAAGACAGCGTTAGTCATTTTCAGCGTGTAGTCGCCGGCGTTCTGGAACGAGCCGGAGATTATGAAGGCCATGGGCGTGAACCCGGAGACCTGTTGTGTGTGGGCCACCAGACTAATTCCCCGCATGAAGATATCGGATACCATGAGGGCCGCGATCATGATGAGGGCGAACAGGCCGTCGAAGTTGAGCGTCAATCTTTCCGGCTTGGTGACCAGCCTTCGCCAGAACGCCATCACCACGCCTATTATCACCAGCAACTCGAATACATCCACGAAAGATATATAGACCGGGCCCACGCTGCTGGCTACCAGCGGGTGTACGTATCCCTCCTTAAGGCCTTCGCCGATGAAAGTAATGGTCCAGAAGGATACCATGACGAAACCCCAGAATATGAACACGTGCATGATCCCTGCATACCTCTCGTTGAGCATACGCCTCTGTCCCAGGACGTAAACGAGCACACCCAGTATCCTTTTGTGGATTTGGTCAAACCTGTTTTCCCAAATACCTTTCGTCACCAACCTGAGCCTGTTTCGAACGCTGTAGATGAATATGCCCAGCGCCGCCGCCAGCATAATCACCATTATCGCTAACCCTATTGCGTTATCCGTCGGCCTCATTTTTTCTCCTTTTCTACCTTTATGGAATCACCCCAAAGGGTGTTGGAACTCTTCAAGGGAGGTCTCATCACACAGGGGGCCAAAAGCCATAATCGAACTCTCTAAAGCCATGGGAACCTTAAAAAGGCAGGTGGGCGCTGCGCACAGCGCATGGTAAACGCCTCAGTTGTACATGCGACCGGTTGCTTTCCAATCAAACGGCTGCTCTCGGCTGCCAGCTTTACTATAAAACTGGAACCATTCAAGCCTCGCGCCTTGAACTTCCTTAAGGCGCTTCGTAAAAATAGCATACTCCCACCCCGGTGGCAACACAAAAATAGAACAGTAATAAACAGGCTGAATGAAAGTAACTCTAAGAAAACTTCGGAGGAAATAAAAGGGAAGATAAGGTAAAGCTTATATCGAAAGATTGCAAATAAAGAGGTGAACTCTCACCTCCAAGAGGCATTAAAGGACCGAACACAACATCAAACGTCCAGCTTTCCGAAATCTTCAGGCTTAATCTGTTCCAGCCACTCTTTCCACTTTTCAGTGTCTTCATCCTTGATCTTTTCTTCGGTCAGGTCTATGCTCTTGGCCTCTTCAATCACCTTTTTAGCCACGAATATGGGGGCCTGCACCCTCAAAGCCAGAGCTATGGCGTCGCTGGGCCTCGAATCTATGATCATCTCGGAATCGTTCTGGGCTATGTGTATCTTCGCATAGAATGTGTTGTCCTTGAGGTCATTGATGACTATGCGACTAACCCTGGCTTTCATCTCTTTTATGATATTTCTTATAAGGTCGTGGGTCATGGGGCGGGGCGTCGAAACCTTCTCCATCTCCAGCGCAATGGCGTTGGCCTCGAATATCCCTATCCATATGGGAAGGGCCTTACTCCCTGGTACATCCCTCAGAATGATGATCGGCATATTAGTGAGCGGGTCAAGCGTCAATCCTTTCACTACCATCTCATACACGGCCAGTCTCCCCCTTTCACACCTATATTAATATACCTTCCAGGCTGTACATTCCACCCCTGGTTATCTCTATTTCCATTAAATCTCCCGGTCTGCTGTCACATCCGGAAAAATTAACTATCTTGTTAGCGCCCGTTCGTCCTGTATTCCTGGTCTTATCAGTCTTGCTCGGCCCTTCGACCAGCACCTCTTCTCTTTTACCCTCCAGGCCCCTGTTCTTGGCGAGGGTTATCCCTTTTTGAATGGTTATCAGCTCATCGAATCTGGCATCCTTTTCGGATTGCGCCACCTCGCCGTTCATGGTCGAGGCCTTCGTACCAGGCCGGGCTGAGTACTTAAACAAATATATATTGTCAAATTGCACATCTTGCAACATCTCTCTCGTATAAATATAATCGCTTTTGCTCTCTCCGGGGAATCCGACTATGATATCTGTCGAAATGGCGATCCCCGGAACAGCCTGCCTGAGCCGGTTTACGCGGCTCCGATAATCCCTGGACGTATACCCTCTGTCCATGAGATCAAGTATGCGGTCGGAACCCGATTGCATCGGGAGATGGATGTGAGGACAGACCTTCTCCAGCCCGGCCATAGCTTCTATCAGCTTATCGGACAGGTCCTTGGGATGAGAGGTTACGAAACGTATCCTGCGCAGGCCGGGAACAGCGTTAACCCTCTCCAGCAGGCCGGGAAAATCTATGCCGTCATCCAATCCCCGGCCATAGGAGTTAACATTCTGCCCCAGCAGGGTAACCTCCTTGTAGCCTTCTTCCGCGAGCGTCCTCACCTCTTCAACCACCATCTCAGGCGGTTTGCTGCGCTCTCGTCCGCGGGTATAGGGAACAACACAATAGGAGCAGAAGTTATCGCACCCACGCATTACTTCGACCCATGCGGTTACCCTGCTCTCTCTCTGCACCCTGGTGACCTGGCCGAAATACCGGTCGTCCTCCGTGGTCTCCGAAACCTTATGACCCCTGCGAGCCAACTCCAAAAGCCGGGGGAGGTTCTCGATATTATTAGTCCCCAGGACTATATCCACGTGGGGCACTCGTTCGATGATCCTCGCGCCCTCCTGCTGAGCTATGCATCCGGCCACCCCGATGAGCGCACCGGGGTTATTACTCTTTAATCGCTTGAGCCTTCCCAGCTGGCTGAAAACTTTCTGCTCAGCCTTTTCGCGTATGCTGCAGGTGTTCAGCAGGACTACGTCGGCTTCCAGTGGGTCTTCGACGAGGTCGTATCCCTGAGCGCGCAAGATACCCGATATCCTTTCGGAATCGTGCTTGTTCATCTGGCAGCCGTAAGTCAAAACTGCAGCGCTTTTTTCCGCCATTACCTCTCTCCCATTCAATCCGCCCCTCAAATATAAAGAAAGCAGATGTGGATGTCAAGGAGTTCGGTATGGCCCGGATTGGAATCTTGGCGAGAATGGGGAAGAACTTAAAGGTAGGTATTTCAAGGGTAATAATAGAGGGGGTAAACTGACGCAACTCACCCCTTAACTACTTGCTTGACAGATTGACGCGGACCATCAAAAGGCAGGAGGGGGGCAGGGTGTTCATTACGAAGGAAAACGGCCTATTCATGGCATCCGCCCAGCTATCGCTTGAGCAAAGATAACCTCTCCCTGGCCGCCAGAAGAGACTTTTGATTGAACCTCCACTGCCTGCCTATTTTCCTGCCGGGAATTTTCCCTTTCCTCGCCCAGTAGGTAATATCATCCGGGCTGGTATTGATCTTTCTGGCTAAATCCCTGCTGTTCATGGTTTCCTCCTTCCTCTATCTAACGATTAATCGAATAATCGAACATTCGAAAAGACACCTTCGAATATTATTTATATACTCAACGAAAGCATCTTTTTCCCGCGTTTCTTCTGTTGTTCTAAAAACCCGATAGCAGGCATCAGGGCACCGGGCAGAGGAAAAGCGCATACTTTAGTAATAGGCCATACACTTTAATATTATTAGTATCATAATAAATGATTATTGTCAATAGTAGAATGAAGAATTTTGATGATTATTTAAAGAGGAAGTAAAGTTATTACAGGATATTCCTTCTTTACAAAGGCTTCTGGCCACAGCTTCCTATTCTGTTAGAGCAGCTCCTGCCCATTCTATCTGTAATTTTAAATTAATAAAGTCCTGTATTGATTTACAAACAAACATTATCGGTGATTGTTTATCTTATCTAAAATTATTTTAACTTTAATCATTGAGTGGCCGATACGAATAAGGTGAAGGGAAAAATATCGACTCGCCCGATAATCAACTTGATTAAGCAAGTCTATTAGTATATATAAGAAAAGGGACATATGGCCATGAAATTTGCCGAAAAGCTCAGAGAAGCAAGAAAAAAATTTAACTTCTCGCAGAAGACCCTTGCGGATCGCCTGGGTCTGAAGCCTCCCACTATAAGCAAATACGAACATGG
>CAYVLI010000161.1:0-6368 GCA_964452105.1 uncultured Nitrospinota bacterium | reverse complement strand
GTCGGCAGCATAGAGGTGAAAGTGATACATACGCCGGGCCACAGCCCGGGAAGCGTCTGCCTCAAAATGGGTAAGAAACTCATAACCGGCGATACGCTCTTCTCCCAGGGCATAGGACGGACGGATATAAGGGGCGGCAGTATGAAGACGCTCATGCGCTCGCTAATGGAGAGGGTCATGACCCTGGATGACGATACGGAAATTTACCCGGGTCACGGGCCGGCCTCGAGCATAGGCATGGAAAAGAAGTGGAATCCGTTTGTCAACGGGATGGCTCATTTCACCGACATATAGTTCAACGGCGGCGTGAACGCTTGCAAATCCGGTCTGCACGCCAGGGGTAATATGGTCTATTACAGGAAAGAGAAATCCTCGGAAATCCACAAGGAAGGGGAGGGGCTCTTCCTTCTCGTGGGCGCCTTCAGAGACCACATACACGGCATAACCGTTGAAATGCGGGCTACATATCCGGAGGGTGAAATACTCTCCGCCGCCGCCAGCATAGAGAAGGCTCCCTACGGCGCCATCTGCAAGGAGACTGAAAGTCTGATGGACGCATTGGTGGGAGTCAGAATAGAGCCGGGCATGAACAGAAAGGTGGGACGGCTGCTCGGTGGCCCCCAGGGATGCACCCATCTTGTGGACATGGTGATGGATCTGGCCAAGGCTTTCTTCCAGATAAATTTTATGGAGACTTACTTCAAGTATCCGGGCAGATTCGAATCGCTGGGTAACGACCACCAGAGAAGAGTTGATGTAATCGCCAACGTTGCGCCTGCCAGGAACAGTTGCTGGGCGCTTAACGAAGAAGCAGCCCGGCGGCAGGATTGACCCCTCCCGCCTCTGCTTCCGAAGAACTTTGTTCGGTAATCACTTATAGGTATAGATGGGCCGCTCGTTTCACGATTTCTTTTCAGCCGCCTCTATATATTTCTGCTTGTTGTTGGCAAATTTCTGCCTGCATACCAGGCCGCAGAAATAGTAGTGATTGCCTTCGTGTATCATCTTGTCTCCGCCGGTAGCCAGCCAGTTCTTTTCGTCAACCTCTTTACCGCAAACGAGACATTTTGCCATATATGATTCCCCCTTTATTAACCGCTTCCTTTACAGTTCCATTTGCTGAGCTAATATCTCACGATGCAGATCCGCTCCGCCCAGCAAAGCCTCACAGGCTTTAGCCTTGCGGAAGTAGAGCTGAATATCGAACTCCTCCATGAATCCATAGCCGCCGTGCACCTGGAGACAGCCGTGAGCCACTTTCTTGTACAGGTCGCTCATGTAGCTTTTGGCCATAGCTATCTCTTTTAAGGCGGGCAGGTTTTCGCTGATCTTCCAGCCGGCTTCGTAAGTGAGCAGCCTGCCGCCGTCCACTTCCGTCTGGAAATCGGCAAGGCGGAAAGAGTTGGCTTGAAAGCTTCCGATGGGCCTTCCAAATTGCACCCTCTCCTTTGCGTAATCCACCGCCATGTCCACAGACTTCTGGCATCCCCCGACCATCTCGGCACAGAGCAGGACCTTCGCCTCATCCAGCGTTTGCGCCAGGGGAGCCCAGCCGCCGCCTTCCTGCCCGACCATGTCGCTCGCCGTCACCTTGACATTATTCAGTGTTATTTCACAGATTTTCTCTCCGCTGATAATCTGCAGCGGGCTGATGCTGACACCATCCGCTCCAGGATCAACCAGAAAGAGTGTAACGCCGTTACCCTCAGAACCTCCCGGAGAAGTCCTTGCCGCTACCAGCAGGCATTCTGCTTCGTGACCGTACGGCACGAACAGTTTGTTGCCGTTGATAACATAGGAGTCCCCTTCGGCTTTGGCTTCGGTATTTATTCCCGAGGGGTCATAGGTTCCACTCTCCTCGACCAGGGCCAGACTCATCAAGAATTGGCCCCCGGCTATTTTTTCGATGATGTTCTTCTTCTGCTCTTCGCTGCCGCATTTTGCGATGGTCCTTCCGCACAGGGCCACGGTGGCCAGGTGCGGGCTGTACATCAAGGAACGCCCGATCTCTTCATACAGGAGCATGAGCACCGTGAAATCATCTATCACTCCACCATATTCTTCCGGCAGACCCAGACCCATCCAGCCTAACTCCGCCATTTTGTTCCATAAGTCCTTCGAATAACCCTCTTCGGTATTTTCTACTTCTCTGATCAGTGTGGAGGGGCACTCGCTCTCGAGAAAATCTCCGAAGGTCTTCTTGAAGTGTTCCTGTTCCTCAGTGAGTCCGACGTCCATTTTAAAACTCCTTTCTCGAACTTTGCGGGCGGGAAGTATTAATATTTTTCTTAAAGTTCTCCGTTGCAGAATAAGTCCATGAGTCATCAGGTCTTATATCATAACTGCTGCTTCACGGCAAGAGTAAAGGCATAACAAAAAGACCGTCTGCTTCAGGCCATTACACTCACATATATGATATATGAGTCCAGGGGGTGTTGATGGCTTCATTCATGAATTTAAGCGGGGAAGATTTCTTCTTTTTGGAGTTGACAACGAGGAGAAATAAAAGGATAAAGATGGAAATTTGAATAGTCGATTAGCCGAAGGTTGACTTAAAGCTTTAAGAGGGCAGCTTTGAATTTCGTTAAACTCTTGAGAGGAGACCTGTTATGAGTCGTAAACGCATGAGTTTTATAATGATACTGGTTTTGTTGCCAATGTTTGTTCTCGTGGGAAGTGCGCTCGTGGAAGCGAAGGATCATAAGCATAAGAAGGAAAACATGAACCGGTTGCTGAGGGGGGATTACGTATTCACCGTTACGCGGGCGTGCGTTCAGAACGAGGATGGGTTCGGAGTGGTCTTCGATCTCCTGAGTGACGGATTCGTAAGGAACTACGCCGGACGGGGACTAATGCATTTCAACGGAGATGGAACCGGAACCATGGATATAGACCAGCTTGGCATAAGCCCCAACCTGGTAGCGACGGGCAAGATACCCGTAACTGAAAATATAGGCACCTGTGATTTGAGCTATACTGTGAATCTGGATAGAATGTTCACTTATGAAGCGACCTGCTCCGGAACGATACTCTCCGGGTATCTGGCAGGAGAGACGTTCGACATCGACGGAATAGCAGGAATAGGCCAGATGGACCAGACCGGCCGTATTTTACTTCTTTCGGGTCCGCTGGAGACCAGCGTAGAGACCATCAACCTCTCGCAGTCAGGGACAATCAAAAGGATTTGTAACAGAACCGGCACCGCTGTAAAAGTTCATCGGCACAATGACGACGATTAATAAGAACGTCGCGGAGACGATTATCTCTATGACATAACTCCTGCAAGAATCGAGAGAGTAAGACGGGTTCAACAAAAACTGGAGCAGAAGGGGAAGGACAGACTATGCGAAAATGCCTGCTCCTCCCCTCTGCATTATGTAGGAACCCTGGTTTGTTCATCTGCGCAGACGGGTGTGGAAATGCATGAAGCTCGCTTGCAATGTCAAGACCCGTAATGTTTTTTTTACGGATTTCTTACAGTTAATGGATATTGCGTAATCTCCGACTGAAAATTGTAGCTTCAATTGTTAACTTGCTTAAAGCGGCTCTACACACGTTCTCGGCTCGATATATTTTTATCCCTCCCCACACTGTAGCCGCTTGAGTGCTATTCGTTACGACTAATACATAAATCTATTCTACCCTGCCCCATGTAAGAGGGCCGTTGACATTAATACAAGGCCTGCCCCGTAAATAACCGGAAAGCCCGGAGGATAGTCATGTTCCGTAAGTTTATCAACTCATTGTTACGCCTGATTTTGATAGCGGTATTTGTATTGGTAGCCGCTCATATCAATGTTCGGGCGTATGGCGGCTCTGGCAAAGCAAGAATATCCAACGACGATTATATTGAAAAAGCTGCCTCCCGGAGAAAAGAGGGTAGATATGAAGAGGCGGCTTTAAACGCAAAGATGGCCGTTGAAGCAGACCCCGATGATCCCAGAGGCTATGGGATTCTGGCGGAAATTTACAGGAGCCAGGGCAAATACGACGAAGCCATCGATCAGTTCAGCAAAGTGATGGAACTGGAATCCACTTCCATTCCAAATCTCTTCGGTATGGTAAGACTTCTCGACGAAGCGAGAGGGATAGATGCGGCCGTTCAATACCTGGACGGGTGGATACGAAATAACACTCAACACTCCAGTCGAAACGAGGCCGAAAACCTGCTGAAGACGCTGCAAGACGCAAAAGCGGCCGGTCGTACAAAGTTTTTTCAACACGATTAGAACGGGGTAAAAAAGATGGGCCTGTTTACCAGATATGCCTTGAAACTCCTGGCCCCGGCACTGTTGGTGCTGATGAGCAGCACGTTCGCCATGGCCGGTAATCCGTATAATGCGCACTACAGCCTGGATAACAACAATATTTTCTGGTTCATACAGATATCGGATATACACATAGGAACCAGCGGTAGTCAGGACAGCGGGAACCTGGCCTGGGTCACCGGCCTGGGTCCAGGAAACGCATACGGGGTGATAAATCCTGAATTTATAATAGCCAGCGGAGACCTGACCGACGGCACCAACGGATTGCCCTTTCCCCTACCTGGGGTTGGTCCCTTCCAGGAGGAATGGGACGAATATGCAAGCATACTCAATTCTCCTTTCCTTATGGATGCCGATGTCTATTACGACAGCCCGGGAAACCATGATCAATACAACGAGACGATTCCCCTGGACCTTTACCTGAACAATTCGATTCAAGGCCTCGCCACGGCGGCGACACAGCAATCCTGGGTCAGGAGCTTTCCTTTCGGTGAATACCATTTCATAAATGTCGCCACGCCAGATCCCGATTATACTAACCCCACAGTGGATTTTCTGAGGGCTCCCGGTGGATTGCGTCCCGATGAGATTAATTACATCAGCAGTGAGTTGATTGCGCATCAGGGTTCCAAGCTGACCTTTATTTTCGGCCATCACCCGCTGAGCGGACTGGATTACGGCAGAAACGATTTCATCTCACTGCTTCAGGGTTATCATGTCTCCATGTATGCGTTCGGGCACACACACGACTACAGCGCAGTCCTGGACGGAGGCACGCTCTATTTCAACATCGCCTCACTTGGTAAATCGAGCATCAATCAATATGCTGTCTTCGCCGTCGATAATGACGGCCTCTCCGCCAGTTCCGCAAACGTAAATCAGTGGCCCGTGGTTTTGATAACCGCTCCCGTGGACAGGAACCTGGGCGGAGAGAACTCTTACGCCTATCCCGTCCCCTTTTCGACGACGAACCCCATCAGGGCGCTGGTGTTCGATGCCGATCCAGTCACCGGCGTCCAGTACAGTATAGACGGGGGAACACCACTGCCCATGGAGCAGGTAGCGAGTTTTCATCCCTATTACCCTTACCTCTGGCAGACCACGACGTGGGATACCACCGCTTTATCTATTGGTGAGCACACCGTTCAGGTAGAGGCCGCGGGGACGACCACAGGCAGCGACCAGATAACCGTGACGGTCTGCGAGGGCGATATCACATCTGTGGATGCCAGCAGCTATCCCTCCCTGGTAATCGATGGCTGCAACTTTTCTTCCGATGCCCTGGTGGCTTTTGCGTCCTTGACGGGGCTGGCGGGCCTGGAGACCCCCGCTTCGGTTACCTCAACCCGGATTTCGGTAACCGCACCCAGAGACGCCCTCTTTTTCGCCGTGATTAACCACCCCTACGGCTCAGATTTCAGGGTTTCGGATGTAACGCACCTCTCCCTCACCCCGGTCGTCTCCGCCGTGGACACCACGGCTTTCCCGGCGCTGACCATCACAGGAGACGCCTTCAACGTCCTCATGGCGGCATTCGCTTATACTGGAGACGGGGTCGGTTCCATCCTATTCCCCGACCTGGTGGACCCCCTGACGGAGACAGTATCTCTTATCGTAAACGGGGATACCTGCTCGTTTGCGCTGGTTCAGTTCCCTTTCACTACTGCCAACATCTCCAATATGTGGGACCTCTGCGGCCCTTAAAAATCAACGGTAGCGGATGCCGCCCCGGCCAGGGGGTTGCCCCCGTACCCCCCCTTGCTTAAGCAATTCTCCTAACTTCGTTAATCCGCTGATTACGCAGATTCCACCGATTTATATCGATTGGCACAAGCAATCCGCGAGCAACATGGCTTACCCTTTGCTATCACCGGAGTAACCACAGATTGACACGGATTATTTAATGATGGACTCAACGCAAATCTGTGTCCATCCGTGGTTAAAACCCCCTCTATATAATAGATGCAAAAATCCAAGGTAAAGGCGGGATTTACTTATAACATCAAGGAGTTATGGAGCATAAAAATGCGGGTTTGGGGGAGGGAAATCAAAGGTCCCAATTTTTGCCCCTTCTGCTGCCATGGACTGCAATGCAGCGCC
>CAYVLI010000160.1:5022-6395 GCA_964452105.1 uncultured Nitrospinota bacterium | reverse complement strand
TGGTGGCGGCGACCCTCAAGAACCTTGCGGAAGAGATTCGCGGCGGAAAGTTCAGCCAGCCCTGTCTTAAGTGCGATGCGATAATTCGTAGCCGCATCTCCCTTTAATTTTCCTCCATCACAGAGCAGCACGACCTTCACGGAAATGCCAAGCCTGTACAGATGCCTGGCTATCACGAAGCCATCCCCCCCGTTGTTGCCCTTACCGCACACCACCAGGACTTTCCTCTTTTCGAGCGGAGTGAACTTCTCCCGCAAGGCGTTCACCACGCCTATACCGGCATTCTCCATCAGAACCATTCCGGGTATGCCGAATTCCTCGATGGATTTGCGGTCCATGGTCCGCATCTGCCCTGCGGTGACTACTTTCACTCCCCCTGCTCCGCGCCCTTTATGGCTTCTACCATGTCCCGAACGGCTTTCTCAAAACCCACCAGCACCGCACGGGCCACGATGTTGTGGCCTATGTTGAACTCATCAATCCCGGGTATGGAAGCTATCCTGCCCACATTCTTATAGGTCAGCCCGTGCCCCGCATGGACGAGCAATCCCAGAGCAGTGCCCTCCTCAACCGCCCTAACTATTCTCTGATATTCCACTTCCAGCTCTTCATCGTTTTTGGCTTCAGAGTATGCCGCAGTATTGATTTCCGCCGCATCCGCACCCACCTCGGCGGACGCTCTTATCTGTTCCTCCTCAGGATCGATGAAGACGCTCACCTTTATGGAAGCCTCCCTCAGGGTCTCCACGATTTTCAACAGGCCCTCCTTGTTGGAGGAGACGTCCAGGCCGCCCTCCGTGGTAAGCTCTTCCCTCTTCTCAGGCACCAGGGTCACCTGATACGGCTTGACCGCCAGGGCTATCCCCACCATCTCGTCCACGGCAGCCATCTCCATGTTTAACCTGGTCTTGACTATCTCCGAAAGCAGCTTGAGGTCACGGTCCTGTATATGCCTGCGGTCCTCCCGCAGGTGCACCGTGATGCCGTCTGCCCCAGCCAGCTCAGCCAGTACTGCAGCCGCAGCAGGGTCGGGCTCCACCGTCCGCCTGGCCTGCCTCACGGTAGCAACGTGATCCACATTAACATAAAGACTCGCCACTTCTGCGCCCTCTCAACGTGTAAATATTTACCGGAATAACGTACAAATATTCTTAACACCCGGGGCGGTTCATCTGATCCACCACCCATAAAGCCTTGCTGGTCGCTGCAACGTCATGCGTCCTGATAATTCGCGCCCCATTGACGGCGGCCACCACGGAAGCGGCCAGACTCTCCTCCAGTCTCTCTTCAGGAGGCACCTTCCCGCCGCGGCCCAGAAAGGATTTCCTGGAAGGACCCACCATCAGCGGTCTGCCCGGCGACAGAAACTCCCG
>CAYVLI010000160.1:0-4922 GCA_964452105.1 uncultured Nitrospinota bacterium | reverse complement strand
GCAACAGAGGCTTTCCTGGTATCCACTGAAATGGGGACTTCCACCCTTGAAGCCAAAGACTTTATCACCGGAAGAACCCTTCCAAGTTCCTCTTTTTCATCGACGGGTCCGGAACCGGGCCGGGTCGATTCCCCCCCCACGTCTATCATATCCGCTCCTTCTTCAACCATCTTTAGAGCCTTCTCCACAGCCTCGTCAACGCTCTGGCAGCGGCTTCCGCCGTAGAAAGAGTCCGGAGTGGTGTTGACGATACCCATGACCATTATCCCGGGCCCGATAACCATCTCCCGCCGCGCAGTGCTCAGGGGATAACTCTCCATGCGCAAGCTCTCCATCACGGCTCCGACCTCCTCACCGATGGAAGGCAGGCCGTAAGGCTGTCCCCGGAGCTTGTAAAGCAGCCTGTCGAACACCCTCGCCGTTCCCATGAGGAGGATGTCCGTGTGGCTGGCGCTGCCGTCTATGGTACCCCTGCTGGTGGCGGCTTCGCCGTCTGCGGCAAGCATCTCCTGCTTGATTATGTGCGCAGCAGCGGAGCTCACCTTCTCCAGCTTTATCACTCTGAACAGAGCCTTGGGCAGCATGAGTTCTATTCCGCGGGAATGAACACCCATGCGCTCCATTTCTTCTCTCGCTTCCCCGGCGCCGCAGAAAATCTTGATGGTGGGATTATGACTGGTCATGGCCGTTCCGTCCGGAAGTCCGGTCCGATCGAGGAGAGTACATATGCTCTGAGCTCAAGCTTTGTTGGTTATCAGGCTGAGCGCTTCCGCCCTGGTGGATTGCTGCCTCAACGCGCCCCTCACGGCAGACGTTACGGCTCTGGAGCCGGGCTTCTTTATACCCCTTACGGTCATGCAGGTGTGCTCCGCTTCCATCACCACCAGGATACCCTTGGGCCGGAGCAAGCGCATTATGGTGTCCGCAATCTCCGTGGTCAGCCTCTCCTGGAGTTGCAGCCTGCGGGCCAGGGAATCCACCACCCTGGCGATCTTGCTCAGACCGGTTATGCGGTTGTCCTCTGGAATGTACGCTATATGGGCCTTACCTATGAAGGGAAGAAGGTGATGCTCGCATAATGAGGCGAAGAAGATATCTTTAACTATGATCATCTCATCGTGTTCCTGGGTGTGGAAAAGCTTGAGCTCCTCGTCCGGTTCCTGATTGGTGCTATTAAGCATATCGGAGTACATCCTGGCCACCCTGCCGGGCGTTTCGCGTAGCCCCTCCCGGTTGGGGTCTTCCCCTATGGCTTCCAGCATCATGCCCACTGCGCGTTCGATCTTTCCCAGGTCAATGCGACTTTCAACGAGTTTCATTGTTAACTATCCCGTCCACTTCCTCGGCATCCAGCACCTCCTTCTCCAGCAAGGCGTTGGCCAGAGCATAAAGTTTATCTATGTTCATCTGAATCAGGCGTTTTGCCTGCTCGAAGCTTTCCATCACCATCCTCTTGATTTCCTGGTCTATTTCGATCGCCGTCTTCTCGCTATAGTCCCGATGCCTGGCTATCTCGCGGCCGAGGAAAATAGCTTCCTCCTTCTGGCCGAATGCCAGCGGGCCCAGCTTCTCGCTCATCCCCCACTCACAGATCATTTTTCGCGCCAGTTCAGTGGCTCGCTCTATATCATTGCCCGCTCCGGTTGTGGCATCTTTGAGGACGAGCTCTTCCGCCGCTCTCCCTCCCATAAGAACGGTCAGGTTGTTCTGCAGGTAGTTCTGTTGATAATTATGCTTTTCATCCACGGGGAGCTGCTGGGTCAATCCCAGGGCGTGGCCCCGTGGAATGATGGTCACCTTGTGGATGGGGTCCGTGCCCGGCAGCAGTTTAGCTACCAGGGTGTGCCCGGCTTCATGAAATGCGGTATTTTTCTTCTCCTCTTCGCTGATGGCCATGCTGCGCCGTTCCGCGCCCATGAGCACTTTATCCTTGGCGTACTCGAAGTCGCTCATCTCCACCAATTTTTTGTTGTGCCTGGCGGCAAGAAGAACCGACTCGTTTACCAGATTGGCCAGGTCTGCTCCCGCCAAGCCAGGGGTAGCCCTGGCCAGTATGGAGAGGTCCACGTCGGATGCCAGCGGAATGCCTCTCGTGTGCACCCTCAGAATACCTTCGCGCCCGCGGACATCCGGGGAAGGAACCACCACCTGACGATCAAACCTGCCAGGCCTCAACAGAGCCGGGTCCAGGACGTCCGGCCTGTTGGTGGCCGCCACCAGAATTACTCCCTCGTTAGCCTCGAAACCGTCCATCTCCACAAGAAGCTGGTTGAGCGTTTGTTCCCGCTCGTCGTGTCCGCCCCCCAGGCCTGCGCCGCGCAGACGCCCCACGGCATCTATCTCGTCTATGAAGATTATGCAGGGAGCGTGCTTCTTGCCCTGATCAAACAGGTCTCTCACCCTCGATGCGCCCACCCCCACGAACATCTCCACGAAGTCGGAACCGCTCATGCTGAAAAAAGGCACGTCGGCCTCTCCGGCTATGGCCCTGGCCAGCAAGGTCTTGCCCGTGCCCGGCGGCCCCATGAGAAGCACTCCCTTGGGTATCTTGCCCCCCAGTTTCTGGAACTTCTGCGGTTCCTTCAGAAAATCTATTATCTCCGACAACTCTACCTTCGCTTCCTCGATTCCGGCGACGTCTTTAAAAGTCACCTTGTTCTTTACGTCGGTGAGCATCCGGGCTTTGCTCTTGCCGAAAGAGAGCGCCTTGCTGCCGCCGCTTTGCATCTGGCGCATGAAAAATATCCAGATGCCCAGAATCAGCAGCATGGGCAACCAGGTAATCAACATGCTCATGTACCAGTTGGGTTTCTCCAGAGGCTCCACTTTTATGTGCACTTTGTTCTCCCGGAGGGTCTTGATTATATCCGGGTCCTCTGGAATATACGTTTTGAAGGCTGACTTGCCATAAGTACTGTTGTAATGCCCGGTGATATTCTCCCCGCGTATCTTCACCTGCGCCACGCGACCTGCTTCCACGTCGGCCAGGAATTCAGTGTAATCGATCTCCTTCTCCTTGATCCCCGGCCTGTTGAACACCTGAAAAATGGCTACCATGATAAGCCCTATGACCAACCATAAAGCCAGGTTTTTATATACGGGATTCAATCTGTTTTCCTTTCACCAATTCTTTTCACGTTAGGGCTCGGCTACGGCGCTGCCCGCAGTTTCCGAGCTTCGGTTCGGTCAGGAAAAGTTTACATTGCGTCTCTTTCAAACACAATTAAAATCTGCGCGGAATAAGGTAACGCAAATACAGCGTGAATCATTATAACCTCTTCAGCCCTCATTTTCCACTCTCAGCTTTAGTGCGCGCAGGGTGCGGGGGGTAACCTTCACCCTCTCGGCAATTCTCCCACCCTCTACCCACACAATTCCCTCGTCGTCGGACACCACCAGCGCCAGGTTCCTTTCAGAGGCGGGCACCCGCAGCTCAATGAGGTAATCCTTGAGTTTTTTACTGCCGGTCATGCCCAGCGGTACGAACCTGTCACCGGGGCGCCTGTTTCTGACGACGAGATTACCGCGCAGCAGGCTGAAATCCATTACAGCCGCGGCTGTCGAGCCCGCCGACAGAGCCACAGGCATCTCATCGTCTATCTCCGCAACCACCCTCGCTCCTCTTTCGAGGATGCAGGTTAACCCCGGCACGTTGAGCATAATCGAAATTTCACTCACGTCCGCCGCGCCGTCCCTGCGTACTACCAATCGGTCGAACTCAATAGACGCTTTAAGGTCGCCTGCCAGATGGTAAGAACTGCCTGACCTGCGCGAATCGAGCAGAGAGTCGATGGAAGAGAGCTTGCTGCTGTCCATAGCCACGGGGCCGGCGCCCATGCGCTGCAGCAATCGTCTGAAAACCCTCCTCCGATAACCCAGCGGTATCTGCATCAGTGAATCGATGTCCACCTCGGTGCGGCCCGGGCGGCATAGTAGGGACACCCCATCCAGGAGGGATTCCACCTGCTCATCAATAGCCAGGCTCTCTTCCCTCACTATATCCCCCATGACGGCCAACCTATCCACCAATCGTGGATTATATTCCCGCTCGAGGAGAGGCAGAAGCTCCAGGCGAACCCTGTTCCTCAGGTAATCCCTTTTAAAGTTGGAGGAATCCTCTACATACTCGATACCTCTCTCCTCCAGATAACCTTCTATGTTCAGACGCTTCAGCTCTATCAACGGACGCACGTAAATACCTTCCCTGACGGGAGGTATGCCAGACAACCCTCCTGCACCAGCGCCTCGCAGGATATTCATCAAAATGGTCTCCGCCTGGTCGTTGGCGTTGTGCCCCAGAGCTATCTTGTCCGCACATAGCTCCTCCGCCTTTTCTTTAAGGAAGGCATATCGCAGCTCTCTGGCGGCCAGCTGTATGGAAAGCTTCTTGTTCCTCAGTCTATGAGCCCGCACGTCAGCTCTTCCGGAGATGCATTGTAGTCCCAGGTACTCGGCCGCAGACCGAGCGAACTCGGATTCCCTCTCCGCCTCTTCTCCCCTCAGCATGTGATCGAGGTGCGCGGCGCACAAGCTTATGTTCAGCTCTTCCCTCAGCTCGCACAAAACATGGAGCAGGCAAACCGAATCAGCCCCGCCGGATAGGGCTACCATCACCTTCTCGCCGGGGCCCAACATCCTGTATCTTTCGATGGTGGCCCGAACCTTTTTAACCACTCTTGCCGCCGACATATAAACCCCTGCGTTAGCGAGTCCCGGTAAAATCGTGGGATATCATTCTTGAAACCGCAACGGGAAAAACAACGGGAAGGGAAGATAATATTACCGTCCGCCGGGAAGGAACATGTAAACGCAGCGCACACACCTCATGAAGTTAAATAATGGTGGCGGTGGAGGGCTTTGAACCCCCGACCCTGCGGATATGAGCCGCATGCTCTAACCAACTGAGCTACACCGCCACGCCC
>CAYVLI010000159.1:4362-6397 GCA_964452105.1 uncultured Nitrospinota bacterium | reverse complement strand
CGTAGGCATACCGGCCAGCAAGCTTGCACAGGAGATCGAGACCAACAGGGTGTTCAATCTGGTTTTGCTGGGAGTTTATGTGGCGTTGAGCGGTGTGTTACCCGTGGGAGATATGGAGGAAGCGCTGGAGAAGAGCCTCCAGCAGAGCGGTAAGGACGGTTTCTTTCCCATGAACAAGAAAGCCATACGCCGCGGATACGATTGGGTAAAAGATGATAAGCATACCCTGGGAACGGCATGATATATAAAAAATAATTGTAATCTGGATTACCGATGTTTAAGTTTAATTAGTGTTAGGTTATACGAAACGAATCCTTACTGAGGTATTCAGAATTGCAAGGTGCTGAGAATATCAACATACTGGTGGCCATGGCGGCCGGGCTGCTCTCATTCATTTCGCCCTGTGTCCTTCCGCTGTTCCCTTCCTACCTTTCCTTCATTACGGGCATAAGCTTCGACGAGGTCGACCGCGGGAAGCTGGATCCCGGTACAAGAAGAGTGGTGATGCTTAACTCCGTATTATTCATTTTAGGTTTCTCCATGGTGTTCATCAGTCTGGGGGCCTCCTTCAGCCTGCTTGGACAGACGCTCTTGAGCTACCAGGTCCTGATTTCCAGGATAGGAGGGGTAATAATCATCTTTTTCGGGCTGTATATTATGGGCGTTCTTAAGATACCCGCCTTGATGCAGTACAAGCAGGTTCAGTTGAAGAACAAACCCGCCGGTTATGTGGGTTCCGCCGTGGTAGGCGCCGCCTTCGGTGCAGGCTGGACCCCTTGCGTGGGGCCGATACTGGGTTCCGTCCTGATGTTAGCGGCCTCTTCGGGAAAGGTATCATCTGGCGTTACCCTTCTCTCAGCTTATTCCTTCGGACTCGCCGTTCCGTTTCTGATAAGTTCCCTCGCTCTGGGCTCTTTCATGAAATTTTACGAAAGGTTCAGAAAACACATCAATCTATTCCACATAATCGGAGGCATACTGCTGGTGATAGTAGGCGTCCTCCTGATAACGGATTACTTTACCATCCTCTCCGGCATAGCTGCAAGCTGGACCCCCTCCTGGCTCCTCGAGCGCATCTGATAAGAGTCGGGTACCCCGCTCATACCTGAAAATCATGCTATTCCCATGTTCTCTTTTTTTTGTGGTATAATACCGCCGATTTACGAGTTACATATTATGGATGATGGGATATGGCGATGTTTGATGGGTTGAGAGGAGGCACACATGACCGACGATATCCAGGAACTCAAGGAGATTACCAGGAAGACCTCCGAAATGTTATTCGGAAAGCAGGAACGGGGCGAGGGACCATATTCGGTCTGGCGCAAGTTCGATAAGGACCTGGCCAAGCACATCTCCATGTTCTACTCCGGCCGCCTCTACTCCAGGGAGGTTATAACTCAACGAGAGAGGGAACTCTGCGCCGTGGCGGCTCTGACCGTGCTGGACAGGCACCGGGAGCTGAAGATGCACATCATGGCGGCGCTCAACGTAGGCGCCGAGCCCAGGGAGGTAGCTGAGGTCATTTTCCAGATGGCCACCTACGGGGGCATGCCCACCATGGTGGAGGGCATGTTCGCGCTGAAAGAAGTGCTTGAGGAAAGGGGGGAGTGGGAGGATGAAAAATAGGTTCAGCTCATAGCTGAATCCCTGTTCCCGGAAATATTGTTGCTGAATTGAATTTTTGGTATATTCGGTTATGCGGCGCGTTCGGTGAGGTCCTTCATGAAATCTACTATCTCCTGCATGGGGGTCCCCGCCACGAAGACGGCGTGTGCGCCCAGGTCTTTGAGCTTGGGTATATCCTGATCGGGAAATACCCCGCCGGCTATCAGAGTGGTCTCCTGTAACCCTTTCTCTTTCATCTTTTCCAGCATCTTTTTGGTGTGGAAGAGATGGTCGCCTCCGGCGAAGCTCAGGCCTATAACCTGGGCGTCTTCCTGAATCGCTGCGTTGGCAACATTTTCTGGCGTCTGATACCCGCCCAGGTAGATAACCTCCATGCCTGCGTCTCTCAACCACTGGCTAACCAGCA
>CAYVLI010000159.1:1364-4262 GCA_964452105.1 uncultured Nitrospinota bacterium | reverse complement strand
CCGCCCAGGTAGATAACCTCCATGCCTGCGTCTCTCAACCACTGGCTAACCAGCAGGATTCCTCTGTCGTGTCCGTCCAGCCCTAATTTGGCCATTATCACCTTAAGTCCGGTCGCAGCCATCATTCCCTCCATACGTTTTATCTATACAGCCAGCCAGCTCTGTTCTTGATTATATGGCTGTTATGTTACAGAGCGTGCATCGTCGTGTCAATATCATTGAACGTCGTGGGCTGAGAAAAGTGCTTCCAAAAATCATTATGGGAACCCGCCGGAGGAAAGCTGCACTCTGCAAAGAGCTTTCTTTGTTTTTGAGATAGGAGTAATTTATGTTATATTTTGCCATGGTCTCAGCCTGGAGCTAGCTTTAGATTCCCATGGTGTTGTGGTTGATTGGTGGAATAAGGCGGTATTCGTCAATTGAAAAGGTTATAAAATTATGAAAATTGTTTCTGCGGAAGAAGCGGTTTCGGTCGTAAAGTCGGGGCAGACTATCTTCGTGAGCCATGCCTGCAATGAACCGGTGGCTCTTGTGGAGGCGCTGATCGCCCGGAAGGATGAGCTGCGGGACGTCAGGCTCATCAACGGGCTCCACCATCCCAGCCGTTGCAGATATCTGGAGCCGGATATGGAGGAACACTTCAAACTGCTCACCTTCCTGGGCGGCCCCCCCTCCAGAAAAGCTTTACAAGAAGGCCGTGCTGAATATATCCCCAGTAACATATCATACATGCCCAGGTTGTTCAGGGAGGGCATCATCCCGGTGGATGTGGCCATACTGCAGGTTAGCCCGCCGGATCGTAACGGATACATGAGCACCGGCATATCCGTGGGAGTAGCCCTGATAATCGCCAGGGTGGCGAAGAAGGTCATAGTTCAGATTAATGAGATCGTGCCGCGCACGGGAGAGCAGAGCCTCATACAGGAATCCGAGATAAACCTGGCCGCGAAAGCGACGCTTCCTCTCCTGGAGATGCCCTCCGGCGAAATCGGTGAGGTGGAGAAGAAAGTGGCTGAGAACGTGGCCGACCTTATACCAGACAGGGCATGCATACAGCTCGGCCTGGGCGCCATCCCGGACATGATCCAGCGCTTCCTCATGGAGAAGAAGGAGATGGGGTTCCACTCCGGTATGGCCACGGACGGAATTATAGAACTCATAGAAAGGGGGGTGGTGACCAATACTCATAAACCCTTCGATCACGGGGTATCCGTGGCCGGAGGCCTCATGGGCACCGCCAGGCTTTACCGTTATGCGGACAATAACCCCAAACTGGAAGTGCACTCGGTAGAGCGCACGCACAACATCGATGTGCTCGGCCGCATATCCAACTTCGTGGCCATAAACTCGGCCATAGAGGTCGACCTCCGCGGCCAGATAAACGCGGAATCGCTGGGCGTGGATCAGGTTTCAGGCGTGGGCGGGCAGCTCGATTTCATAAGGGCCGCGGAACACGCCCCGGGCGGGATGGCCATAACCGCCATGACCTCCACCTCGCCAAACGGGAAGCATTCCCGCATAATCGCTTTTCCCAAATACGGAACAACCATCACTACGCCCCGCCACGACATCCAATTCGTGGTAACGGAATACGGCCATGCAGACCTGCGCGGCAAGACCTTGAAGGAAAGAGCGCGCGTCCTGCTCAAAATCGCCCACCCCGATTTCAGAGACCGGATAAAAGAAGAATACGAAAAGCTGATGGGGAGCCTGTGAGGTTGGTTTTACCTGTAATAGTTGGTCTCAGGAGGATGTGAATGAGTCCAGTTTGCCTTTATCCCTGGCGATGTCCATAATCAGTTCTGCGCCCGTGTTATAGGGTTCGAAAGAGTCTGATCGTGTCTCCATGGTTATGACGTCACCGGGACAGACGGAAGCACACAACCCGCAACCGAGACAATTCTCTTTTATTACCCTGGCTACATCACCGTCCACAATCTCAATGGCCTTGAACCCACATACCTTTATGCACTCTCCGCATCCGACGCAAGCGTCTTCCGCGACTACGGCTATGAACCTGGAGGAAGCCAGGCTGTTGCGGCCCAACTCCGTCACCCCGCGCAGCATGAAGCAGCAGCAGGAACAGCAGTTGCAGATATAAGGCACCGGAGTTCTGGTGTTGGTGGTCATGTGTACCAGTCCCGCTTCTTCAGCCCACTGGAGCGCGTCCATGGCCTCCTGCAGTGTTATCGGTTTCGCCAGCCCTCTATCGGTGAGGAAATCGGCCCAGTTGTCCAGCAGGAGACAGACGTCAAGGGGTGCGTCGCAATTCCGGGCCGAAAAGCGGCATTGACACTGAGCGAGCGCTATATTCCTGGCGCTTTTGACGATCTCCACGGCCTCTTCATGGGGGAAGACTTCGACTCCGTGATCCACTCCCTTGTTCACCGGCACCACGCGACTCATGGGAACCTTGGTGTCGTGCATGGCCTTTCCTAATGCGCCGGTGAAATACTCTTCCCAGAGCCGGCCGAGCCTCATGTTACGCGGTGTCTCCTCGCCCGTCATGAGGGGGAACTCGAAGAAGCCGGGCATGGGTGGCATCAAAGCGTAGCGTTTGAGGCCCCTGGATTTTACGCAGTATATGATGCCTTTGTCCGCCATGCTCTCCAGAAGAGAGTAAGCATCATCGGAGGTTACATTTCCCCTTCCGGCTATCTCCGAAGCCTCCAGCGGCTTGAAGCTCATGGACAGGGCCAGACGGGCTTCTTCCGGTCTGAATAGCTCTTTCAGGATGCTGGTGATGGACGGGTGCTCTGGCGCTCCCATGGGATGCCCATCGATTTTCTCGCGCAGCTTTTTGTAGGTATCTTGCATAAAGGTCTCTATTCTTTTAACCCTCCGGTGATAACTATCTTCTCAGCGCACTTGCCGAACATGTGGTAGCCGGAGCCGCCT
>CAYVLI010000159.1:0-1264 GCA_964452105.1 uncultured Nitrospinota bacterium | reverse complement strand
GGTGATAACTATCTTCTCAGCGCACTTGCCGAACATGTGGTAGCCGGAGCCGCCTTCGGCGATGATTCGCATGGCGGCCTGTGTATCGGTTATGCGCACTCCACCCAGCACATCCACGCCACGACAGAACAGCGCGTCGGGCAGCATGCTGGCAGTTGGTCCCACTACGACCACTTTGCTTTCTCTTGGAGTCCACTCCAGAAGCTGGTCCAGCGACCCGTTTACGATTGTCGCACCGGTGGCTATCACCGCATTTGCCGTTGAGAGGGCTTCCGATGCTCCCTCGGGAGGCACGTAGTAGCTCAGTTCGTCTCCCTTTAAGGTCACCGGGGTCTTCTCGAGAATGGAAAACGCGCACCCCTTTTCGCGGAGCATACGAATGTAAGGAACGAGTGCACCCACGAGAACGACGTTGTCCTCCGGCCTGAAAGTTATGCCCTCCACCGCATCTACTCCGTCTATTATGCGGCTGCCCTGCCTATCGCCTTTTTCCCACAAGTAATGTGAAAGGGCGTTCAGCACGGCTATGCCCACGGCGGCCTTGAGCACGTTGTTCTCATGCGCCCAGGGGAGAAACTGCCGAGCTCCCTTGCCTGCGAGTGTGCCGGCCTGAGGCATACGAGACGCCGAGCGCGGACAACAGACGGCTTCAGGCATCTCCCCGATGGGTGTAAAAGCCATGCCCGCGTGGCCGCTGTTCAGCATCGCACCGGTGAAGAACACACCCGCTACAACCTGGCTTACGATCAGGCCGTCCAGCTCATCGCCCAGCGCTTCATCAATGAGCTGGGTCGTCTCCTGCATAGAACTAACAGGTATGGTTTTCTCAGTCATAATCACTTCGCTCCATGATAGTTTGCCCCCAAACTACTAAGCCCCCGGGAAACAGCATCCGCCGATAGCCCCGGGGGCCGAAGCTCATGGCAACTCATCAGATCGCTGTAACGGCCTCGATGCTCAGCCGCTGCCTGGCCAGGTAGCGGCTGAGCCTGTCTGCGTGCTCTTCCTCGTCGAGCAGGATTTCTTCAAGCATTTGCCTGGTGCCGTGGTCTCCTTCCCCCTCGGCCAGTTTTATGTGTGCATTGTACTGTTCTACTTCGGCCGGCTCTCCCTCCAGGTCGGCCTGTATCATCTGCCGCAAGCTCCCCTCCCCTTCTCTTTGCCCATTGATGCTTCTTTCTTTAAGGCGGCCGAATCGCTTTTGCCGGGAGTCGCTCGAGTTATTTCTGGTTGCCATATGTGATTTAGTAGAACCGCATTTTCT
>CAYVLI010000158.1:2374-6418 GCA_964452105.1 uncultured Nitrospinota bacterium | reverse complement strand
CCTGATCCATACCATGATTGACGCAACAGGAGGGTGTATAGTATAAAAACCGTATTGGATAGGATTCGCTAATTAGTTAGAACAATGACTTCAGGGGGAAACGACACATGAACATACTGGGATTCATAGGAAGCCCGCGTAAGGGGGAGAACACCGACGTACTGGTCAACCACATCCTGGACAATGCCAAAGAGTTAGGCGCTGAGACGAAACTCTACAACATCTGCGATATGAAAATCGGCGGCTGCGTGGCCTGCCTGGCCTGCAAGAGCAACCCCTGCACATGCTCCATCGAGGACGACATGCTGCCCATCTACGACGAGATAGTCAAGGCGGACGCACTGGTCATCGGCTCGCCGGTTTACGTGGCCTGGATAACCGCACAGACCAAGGCTTTCATAGACAGGCTCTACGCCTTCCTGGGGCCGGACTACAAATCATACATCGAGAAACCCAAGCGCTGCCTGCTGGTCATGCCCCAGGGGCACCCGGACGCCGGCCGCTACGACTACATCGGGACGCAGCTCGGCTTCCTCCTCAAGTTCATGTGCAACTTCGAGACCAGGTACCTCATCGCCGCCGGTGTGGGACAGCGCGGCGCACGCGGCGCAGACGTCCAGCAGAAGCAGGAGATAATGGACGCCGTAACGAAGCTCGCCGAGGAGCTGGTCACAGCACCCACCTGGGAAGGAGTCAACTCCCCCACGGGATAAAGTAAAAAATGGAAGTGAAGGACGCATTCAAAAACTACCGCCAGGCCGACGATGAGCTTCAGCAGTACGCGAGGCTCCGGCGGAAGCTCAGGAAGGGTAAGCGCTTCCTGGCCTTCCTTTCGGTGGATGTGGTGAAGTCCGCCAAAATGAAGGAAGGGCAGGACGAGTTCATCGCCCAGCACACCTTCCGCGAGTATAACAGGTTCCTGGGGACTATACTCGAGCGCCACGACATGGTCATGGTGAATGTCACTCCCGACGGAACCATGGCGGCTTTCGATAAGGTAGAGCCAGCGGTTGAAGCGGGAAAGGATATTATGACCTCCCTCCCTAATTTCAACAAAGACCCTGAGCGCAACTCCCTGGACATCGATATAGAAGTCCGCTGCGGTATAAACTGCGGCCGGGTATATATAGAGGACGTGGATACCAGGCTATCCGAGATATCCCACGAGGTCATAGATTTAGCGGGACATCTGCAGAAGGAGGGGCGCCCGGGCGTAATCTGGATTTCCGGAGAAGCTCGCGGCGAGCTTGAAGATAAGAGCGGCTTTAACGCCATAAAAAAGGAAGTTGACGGCCATAAGGTATATCAGTGGCGTCCGGATCGGGAAGCTCCGGAGAAAACCAAAGCAAGGAAGCGGGTTTCAAAAGAAAGTGCGCAAGAAAAGGAAGCAGAGGTGCTGAACGTCCTCATGGTCATCTCCTCGCCGATAATAGACCGCAGAGGCAATGCGCCCGTCCCGCTGGATTACAGGAAAGAGTGGCAGAATATCGTTGCCGTCCTCAAAGACCGCGCCCTGCCGGTGCGCCTGGTAAGGCTGCATCCTCCCACCCTCGAAAGGCTCCGGGACGTCCTGTCGAACGACGAGTACGACGTGGTGCATTTCACGGGTCACGGCTCGAAAGACGCGCTATGCCTGGAGGATAAATACGGGAAGGAGAAATCCGCTTCCGTGGAAGAGCTTGCTGAAATATTCAAGGGCCTGACGGTGAAACTGGTAATACTCAACGCGTGCAGCACAGCACAGGAAGCAGGCTCCCCTGCGCAGACGGTGCATGAGGCGGGAGTACCGGCGGTTATCGCCGCTTCGGAGCCTATCCTTGACAGGGCGGGGATAATACTCTCGGAGAAGCTCTACTCCGGCCTGGCCGCGGGGAGGAGCGTCGGGGCCGCTCTCCAGGAGGCCGGGGCAGCAATAAAGAGGGAGTTCGGTGATGAGCAGGCGGAGATTTTAGCTCTTCTCGGCGATGAGAAACAGACGCTCGTTGCAAGGCCTGCCGCCGATGGAGCGGGGCCGGAGATAATCGACCCCATGCCTCCCCAAAACATTCCCTTCAATGCGGGGTTTTACGGAAGGGGCGGCGAGCTTGTGGACATCGCCCGGCTTCTCGACGACACAAACATAAGAAGCGTCATCATCTCAGGCATCGGCGGCATCGGCAAGACGGCGCTGGCTGTCGAGGCGGCATACAGAAACCGACATCTCTTCCAGGCGCTGATTTATAGCTCTGCGCATGAAAAAAAGGATTACGGCCTGAAAAACCTGATGGAGGATGCGGACCAGACTCTCGGTTTAAAGCTCGGAACCATCCCGGATGAGAAGGAGAAGCTCGAAGTACTCGTGAGGGCTGTCAATAATAACAAGCTCCTGATAGTGCTGGACAACATGGAGACGGTGACTGAAGACGACCACCGGGAGATCGCAGGATTCATTCAACGCATCAACCCCCTGCACGGCTCCAGGGTCATCATAACCACGCGGCCAGCAATACCTGAGTTCGTGCAGAAAGACGGTGCGGCGCATGTTGAGGTGGGCAGGCTCGACCCGGAAAGCTGCATCAGCTTCGCAATAGAAGAAGCGGAGAAGAAATCCAGGAAAGTCCTGAGCGTCTTGAAAGCGAGCAGAGAGGAGCTCGAATCTTTCGTAGAGGCTGCGGGCAGACATCCTTATATGATACGGCTGGCAATAGGCCGGGCCACAGGCAGGAGTCTGGCCGATATAGAGAAAGCGTTGAGCGAATTAAAGGGTAACCTCGATGCTCGGGTCAGTGAGTGGCTCGAGGGCTCCATAGAGCTTCTGGACGATAACGCCGGCTACCTCCTCAGGGCCTTTACCGTCTTCGCCGATTCTGCGGACAGGGACGCCGTCGAAGCTCTCTGCGCGGACGAACTTGACCCCGATTCCGGATTGGAAAAGCTGTTGCAGGCTTCACTGATTGAATTTGTGCCCGGCCTGCCTCGCTACTCACTTCATCAAATGGTCATCGACCGGATAAACAGACATGAACCTCTGAGCAAACAGGAAGGAGAGAAATACAGGGAGAGGGCGGCAACGCATTACCTTGGCATGGCCAGAGCGCTCCATTCCGCCCTCGTTGGCGAACACGCCTCAGTTGCACCAACTATCTTCCACATCGAGCTGGACAACATGCGGGCGGGCTTCAAATGGACAAAGGACAATAGCAAACATGAATTGGTAAGAGATTACGCATATAGCTTTGAAATCTTCCTTGTTTTCGGTTATTGGACAGAATTAGTGGATATGCTTAAAAGCGCTGTACAATCCTGTAGAAATTTAGGAGACAGAAGGGACGAAGGTGCTGCCCTTGGAAATCTGGGCCTCGCCTATGCCGCCCTTGGGGAGGTGGACAAGGCCATCGAGCATTACCGGCAGGCGCTTGATATTAGCAGGGAAATAGGAGACAGAAGGGACGAAGGAAACAGCCTCGGCAGCCTGGGAAACACCTATGCCGACCTCGGGGAGGTGGACAGGGCCATCGAGTATTACCGGCAGGCGCTTGATATCAGCAGAGAAATAGGCGACAGAAGGGGCGAAGGAAATCGCCTCGGCAACCTGGGAAACGCATACTTTCACCTCGGAGAGATCAAAAAGGCCATCGACTATCACCAGCATGCCCTTGATATCAGCAGGGAAATTGGCGACAGAAGGGGCGAGGGGGCGGACCTCGGTAATCTGGGGAACGCATATTTTCACCTCGGGGAGGTGAACAAGGCCATCGACTATCACCAACAGGCCCTGACAATAAGCAGGGAAATCGGCAACAGAAGGGGTGAAGGGAATCAACTCGGTAACCTGGGGAACGCCTATGCCGACCAGGGTGAGGTGGAAAAGGCCATCGACTATTACAACCAGGCGCTCACCATCAGCAGGGAGATAGGCGACAGACAGGGCGAGGGGAATCAACTCGGCAACCTGGGGAACGCATACTTCCGCATCGGTGAGGTCAACAAGGCCATCGACTATCACAACCAGGCGCTCACCATCAGCAGGGAGATCGGCGACAGACAGGGCGAGGGGAATAGCCT
>CAYVLI010000158.1:0-2274 GCA_964452105.1 uncultured Nitrospinota bacterium | reverse complement strand
TCGCGGGAATGACAATTGTAGGGTGGGCTATGCCCACCAAACAGATGCTGTCGGGTGCGGAGACCCGACAGCACCCTCCCCCAATTTGCGGGGGGGGGGATGGGGTGGGGGGCTGAAATGGATTTCTTCAACAGGAACAATGCTCTGGAAAAGGAGAAGCAAGATGGTGCTGGATGAGATGAAGCTGGACGGGAAGGTGGCGGTGGTGACGGGCGCGGGGCGCGGGCTGGGCAAGGCCATGTCCATCGGGCTGTCGCAGGCGGGAGCTTCCATAGTGGCGGCGGCCAGGAGCGAGGACCAGATAGAGGGCACGGCGAAGGAGATAAACGCTGCGGGGGGAAAGTGCATCCCCGTGGTCACGGACGTGCAGAAGCTCCCGGACATAGAGAATATGATTAACAGGGCGGTGGATAACTTCGGCCGCGTGGACATCATGCTGAACAATGCGGGCTTCGGCATATCAAAGGACGCACTGGAGGTCACCGAGGAAGAGTGGGATTCGCAACTGGACACAAACCTGCGGGGCATGTTCTTCTGCGCCCAGGCGGCGGCGAAACAGATGATCAAACAGGGCGGCGGCGGCAAGATAATAAACCTCGCCTCGGGCGCGGGAATGCGGGGGCTCAAGCAACAGGTGCCCTACTGCGCCAGCAAGGGGGGAGTCATCAACCTGACGCGGGCTCTGGCCCTGGAATGGGCGCGCCACAGGATAAACGTGAACGCCATCGCGCCTGCATGGTTCCCCCTAGAGTCGCACACGGGAACCTACGCGGATGAGGAGATGAAGAAGAAACTCATGAAACACATTCCTCTGAGGCGGTTCGGGGAGGCAAAGGAACTGGGCGGGCTGGCGGTATTCCTGGCGTCGAAGTCCTCGGATTACATCACCGGCGAGTGCATCGTCATCGACGGCGGCGCACTGACGCAGTAAAGACGAGATATTAGGGGAAACCCTTTTGAAAAAGGGTTTCCCCCATACCCCTTTCCCAAAACTTTTAAACAGGGGGGCTTTGGGGGGAACCTTTCTACCGAAAGGTTCCCCCCAAACCATCTCACGGCAGCAGGTCTGCCATGTCGCGGGCGATTTCTTCGAGGCCCTGGTCGGCAAGTTTCTGCCTGGTGGGTATGCCGCGGCGGACGTCCCAGCCGCGCTCGTCGTAGTAGTCATTCAGGTACCGATTAAGCTCGTCCGGGGTTATCTCGCGGGACTTGAAGTAGTCGGTCATCTTCTGCTGCTTATCCTTGCTGTCCATGAAGGGTTCGAACCACTTGTCGGGGTACGTATCGTTGTCCCTGTCGAAGCCCTCTCGCACGTTGAGCGCCTTCTGCAGGCTCCATATACGGTCTGCGGCTTCGCGGAGGTCCTGGTCTGTTTTTTCTATGCCCGTGGCGGCCGAATATAGCTCAGCGAAGGTCTTCAGGCTGTAGAACCTGTTCACCACGTGGCGGTTGCAGACGCCCAGCGCGTTGAAGACCGTGTACCAGTCCTCGGCCAGGCGAGTCAGCCTGCCCACGTTGAAATCGCCTTCTTTTTCGAATATTCGCTCCGCCATGGCTTTATCTGCGCCCATCCGCTCGGCGTGGCGGTGGAACATCTCGATGGGGAGGCCGGGGATGTAGGAGGGTGAACCCGATGCGGCGGACTGTGCACCGCGGGGATTGACTATCTGCTCGAACTCCATGGTGCCCAGGCCGCTCACGCGGGGGTCGAAAGTGCTATCCTGGTCCTTTATCAGCTTGGTGAAGCTGCGGGTATCCTCGCCGAAATGCTTGAGGGTGGCCGTCCAGCCGTCCGCCAGGATGTTACCCAGCCCCCTGCGATGGGTTATGCAGTCGAGGATATTCATGAGGCCCTCGAAGTCGTCCTTGAAGTCGAGGCCCATGCTGTTCTCTTCGGTGAGGAGACCGGCGGTCTGGAGGTCCTTAAGATAGCTGATCATGGCCTCGAAGGTCATCTGGCAGACTCCGTTAGCGTTGACGGTATCCGCAATCTTTACCGCCTCGTGGAAATCCTCGAGGCCGAAGTGCACCCCAGAGAGGGCCACCGCAAGGTAACTGTGAGTGTAGGTTTCGGTGCCGGCGAACTCTCCATCGGGTATCTCCAGGACGTCCTTGTCGGCTATGAAGCAGGTGGTACAAGCCACGCGCTCCTTCTTGACCTTTTTGTATATGTCCAGGCCGTAAAGCTCGTCGATCTTCTCCGCAGGCCATTCGCCCAGGGGCAGCGCCTTGAGGTAGTTGTCCCAGTTCTGCATGATGCCCAGCTCGATGCAC
>CAYVLI010000157.1:0-6458 GCA_964452105.1 uncultured Nitrospinota bacterium | reverse complement strand
AACCCTCTGGCTATGGCCAGCATCTGCTGTTCACCTCCGCTCAATGTCCCCGCGGCCTGTTTACGGCGTTCGGCCAGAACATTGAAATATCCATAGACCCGTTCAAAGTCGTTGAAGTTGGCCTTGTTTTTGCGCGCGTAAGCCCCCAGCCGCAGATTTTCTTCTACCGTGAGGTTTACGAAGGTGCCTCTGCCTTCCGGAACGTGGGCGATGCCCAGGCGTACTATGTCTTCCGTGGCCTTGCCATCTATCCGCTGACCGTCGAAATCGACTTCGCCGATGGTGGCGACCATGCCGCATATTGCGCGTAAGGTCGTGGTCTTTCCCGCTCCGTTGGCCCCCAGGATAGTAGTGATTCCGCCTTTTTCCACAGAGAAGGTCACCCCATGCAAGACCTTGGTCCAGCCATAGCCGGCCTGCAGATTCTTTACCTCTAACAATGGTTCTGCCATTAGTGTCCGGCCCCCAGATAGGCCTGGATTACTTGCCGGTTCTTCTGCACGTCCTCGGGGGGGGCTTCTGCTATCTTGCGGCCGAAATCAAGTACCACCACCTTATCAGAGACCTGCATTACGAGGTTCATGTGGTGTTCGACGAGCAGTATGGTCACTCTCAAGTCATCACGGATTGTTTTGAAAAGCTGAGATAGTTCGGCTACTTCTTCGTGATTGAGTCCGCCTGCCGGTTCGTCCAGCAGCAGTAGCTTGGGGTCGCTGGCCAGGGCACGGGCCAGTTCCACGCGCTTCAGGGTACCGAAGGGCAGGCCTATGGCTGGATGGTCGGCGACTTGACCCAGATTCAGGAAGGATAACAGCTCCATGGCCTTATCGCGTATCATGTGCTCTTCACGCTTGACCAGCGGCAGCTGCAGTGAATGGTTGAAGAAACCTCCCCGTGTTCTGCTGTGCACGCCTATCATCACGTTCTGTAATACTGTCATGGTTTGGAAGAGCGCCAGATTCTGGAAGGTGCGACCGATGCCGAGTTTAACGATACGATGCGGCGCCAGACGCAGTATGGATTTCCCTTCGAAAAGAATCTCTCCTTCGTCGGGCTTGTATAGACAGCTCAGGCAGTTGAAGAGCGTGGTTTTGCCGGCTCCGTTGGGTCCGATAAGCCCGACGATGTATCCATCTTCCACATCGAAGGAAATCCCTTGCAGTGCTACGATTCCTCCGAACCTTATGGTCACGCCGAGAACGGACAGTAAAGAATTTGCTTTCGACTCCGGGCGCATGTAGGATGCCTCAATTACCAAAATGAAGATGCATTGGTACTCTTAAAGGATTCAGCAGGTATAAGCGTAAAATTTGCTGTCGCTCAGTCTTGGATATTGGTGTGTGCTGAGGGACACCCGATAAACGACAATTTGCTACGTCGTGGACTTTTGGCAAGGGGTAAAAGCAGAGTAGCCGTTGAGTTTGTCGTTGTTTGATATAATTATAATCTTAATCAAACAGATGCCTTCTGTCAAGGATAAAATATTTTGCCAGGGGATAGGATTCAGCAAAACCGCTTTCATGGGTCTGTCGCTGATAGATTGATGAAAGGGCTCGACAGGGGGGCGGGTCGTTAGCAAAAAAAAGGGCAGGAAGATAGGTCTTCCTGCCCTTCACCTGAAATATTTGAATCCATTTTAAAGTGGCGTGAACGTAAATTCGCAGGCCTGATCTGTTGGTAGCTGTTTGGTAATTTCGACCTTAGCCTGTACGTTGTGCATCTGGGCCGCATGCTCGAAGGCTGAAACGCACAGCGCCTGACAGGGCAGCCCTTCTGTGCTCAGTCCTGCTTCTTGCTGCATCTTAAGGTAGTTGCAGGAGTATTGCTGTACGCACATCTTGCTGGTATTGCTCTCCACTATTGCCCACTTGTCTACAGGGCGTGAGCAAAGGGTAAAGAGCTCAACGTAGGCCTGAAGTAGATGGGGAAACGATATTCCCGTCTGCTTTGAACAGATTTCTATCATTTCCAGGGCCCTGTCCTTCTTTCTCTCTACGGTCTCTGAGACTTTCTCCATCAACTCTTTTCCGAAGGTTGATAAGAGAGACCTGGCCGCTTCGGCGTCTTTCCCGTTCATTTGTGAGACGAGACTGGCAAAATCGCTTTTTGAAGCCACCGCGTCAATCATGGCCCTGTCGGCATCAAAAGTACGTTCGACACCAGCCCCCTTTTCCTCCATAGACCCTATGTTTTTGGGGTCTACCGTCAGAAGCCTATCTGTATCCGGCTTGGGTGCAATGTTTTTCCATGGTTTCTCCGGTTTACCCATTACCATAGAAAATCCTCCTCTCGATCTATTAGGGTACTCCTTTAAGAACTTGCGGCATCTGTCCTGCTTCTTTAGGCTCTTCGAATTCTATCTTGATACAATCCACGGGGCAGGCCTCGACGCACTTCATGCAACCGTTACACGCGGGCCTGTTGTGGACCACGATGGTGAAGTCTTCGTCAGAACATTCACGGAACTTCTGGTTATACTTTGGAACTGACAGTAGAACCACTGCAGGGCATGCCCTCAAACAGTCGCCGCATTTGAGCGGACTCAAGCATTTTTCCTGCTCTATCTCTATCTTTGGAAGTGGTCTAACAGCTTGCATAATAGCCTCCCTTAAATTACCACATATCCTTAACCGCAGGCACTTTGGCCCTTTCGATCATGGAAATGCAATCGACGGGGCAAGGAGTACGGCAGTTTCCACAGCCGAAACACTTGAAGGAATCGATAACGGCCTTATGCGTTCCCGCATGGATGTGAATGGCATCGAAGTGGCAGCGGGTCAAGCACTGCAGGCAGCCCGTGCATGCTTCGTGGTCTATCTCGGCAACGTAATGGCCCTTATTGACTACGAAGGGGACGTTGTGCTCGAGTCTTGCCCTGAGCTGGCCGCACAGTGGCACCTCACAGTTGCAGATGCCTCCGCTATAGGGTGCTCCGTGGGTTTCGGCTATGTGCACCAGTCCCATCTTATTAAGTTTGGCCAGGTAACCTTTAGCCTCGTCGGGCGTGAGGAACTGCACGCCTCCGTGGTAAATCTGGGGCCACCTTTCCCACTTGTACATTCCGGGGCCCATGCCCATGCAGGAGAAGTTCTCCTCGTCCTTGAGACCTCTTGCCATGCGGCGGCAGGCGCAGGTCATGGCGGCGATGGGCCAGGATAATTCCATTATCTTCTGGGCCTCTTCCAGCATTATGACCTGTGCCAATCCCCTGAACTTCTTTCCTTCTTCCTCGATTCTCCTGGCATAGTGTTCGGGCTCCAACACCTTCATATCTATGTTGGCGGCTTCCATGGCGCCCATGTCGCCTATCAGAGAGGCGTCACCTGGCTCTGCACTGGGATTCTCACCGGCGCCTACCTGATCCGTAGCGGTCTTCCTCCATTTGTAAATCCGCCTGGCGTAGTTCCCCGGGTTGAAATACCAGTAACCACCGTTTACTCCGTATTTCTCACAGCCATCACACATATTGCTTCCTCCAACGGTTACTGTATTCAGAGGTCAATGGTGTATCTTGCTTGCCTGGGCCTGATTCATCGCTCTCCTTGGTCGGACAAGCAGAAAATACTTTATAGCGCAAACGTATTGGTGTCAACTCTATTTTTTCTTGTCTTCGGCTGTTGGGTTTGTGAATGGAGTTTGCTGCGGGGCATAGGTGGAGCAATGCGTTCCTGCTGTGAATTCTCAAGTGGGGTGAGGGGCAGCCGGGGGCGGGGTGAATACCCGCCCCGCGCAGATTTTATAAACCTGGCTCAGTCTGTTATGCCTGCCAGATATTTGACCATGTTTTTCCTGGCTTCCAGGTCGTAGTTGGCTCTGATGCCTATCTTCTCCATTATCGGGGAACCGCCGCCATGTACTCCGGCATACTGGTTTACTCCGCCGAGTGCTGAGCATGAGAAATCGGACACGAAGCGGAACAGTCGGTGCACGTTCTCGGGGGAAACGTCTGGCTTTCGCATGATGTACTTTTTCAACAGGTCGGAGATTTCGGGGTTAAGGAAGTCGTCTTCGGGAGGCAGTGTAGCCGGCAATCCTCCGGCGGTGGCGGCCATGATATCGTACTCGTGGTAGATGTTCTTCCCGGCCAGGTAGCGTCCGGTGTTGGAGTAGAGGAAGTCGGGCTCGTAGATGCCGGAAGAGGTTGTTTTCCCCTTCACAGAGGCGGCGATGCCGGCTGCGTAAACCAGCTCGGCGATAACCATTAACTCCGAGACCTCTTCCCGAATATGTGAGGCGTTGCCCACGCCGTTGTATTCGGCCAGCAGGGCCGTCGCTCCCATGATGATATCAGTGACAGCGGGCTTGCAGCCGCAGTAGGTATGTCGGTGGTAATTGGCGAAGAGCAGCGCCAGCCGTGCGCCTAACTGCCATTCTCCACACATGAACACTCGTTCTCGTGGGACAAACACGTTATCGAATATGGTCATGGAATCGGCCATGCCGTATTCGTTGTAGGGCGCCTTGAGCTCTCGCCGCGGACGGGGCTGGGTTACTCGGCAAACCAGCTTAACGCCTTCCGTGTCTGCAGGTATGGCGAAGGCGACGGCCCAATCTCCCTCTTCCTTGGTGAGGTTGCGGGTGGGGAGCACTATGAGTTCATCTGCATAGGGAGCGATGGTGTTGTGGGCCTTGGCGCCGCGGACCACTATGCCGTCCGATTTACGCTCCACCACTCTCAGGTAGAGGTCCAGGTCCTCCTGCTGATGGGGTCGCTTGCTGCGGTCTCCCTTTACGTCTGTCTGGGCGGCGTTGCCTACGATGTCGTTCTTTTGGTAGTATTCCAGGTACTTCAGAAAGTTTTCGTGATAATTAGTTCCTGCGGCATCGTCTATCTCTTTGGACACAACGCCGCAGGCGTTGAGTGCATCAGCGGCCATGCAGCGCTGGATGCACCCGCCCACTTTTCGGCAGAGGACGCGGGTCATCTCCTGTTTGACCAGAAGGTCATCGATGCTGCGGTGGACATGGGTGAAGCGGTTAATGGTCTCTCCGTTCAGGTGGGACTTGGTGGTAGTCATCGGAGCAAGCTCGGGGTCTGCAGCGCAATCGAAGGTGTACTGGATGGTCTTTATGGGTGCTTGCAATATATCGTCGTCCCTGGAGATTTTCCTTCCGCCCACGTACACGTTAGGCCTCATAGTGGCCAGTTTTTTTGAATACTGGTCTCCTGTTCTCATTGCCATGATGATTTCTCCTCATTTAATTTCGTTGAATTCTCGCTCATTCTTCCGTGATACAAGATAACTTTTATATCCACACGTGCTGAATTCGCTGGACGGATGGAGGATTATCCGGCTCTTTGAGCCACGGATTACAAGAATGGCAGGCAGTTCAAAACCAGGTGGGCGCCAGGCTCATGGACTGATCGCGCTCGGCGCCGGTGGAGACGAAGAGTATCTTTGCTTGCAGTATCTCTTCCAATCGTTTCAGGTAATCCCTGGCTTTTCCGGGGAGATCCTCCCAATCGTTTATACCCACGGTGCTGGACATCCAGCCCGGCAAGGTCTCATAAACCGGCTCGCAACGCTCCAAAACGCCGGTTTCCGCGGGCACCCGGTTCAACTCTTCACCGTCTATCCGGTAAGCGGTGCATATCTTGATGCTCTCACACTCGTCCAGGACGTCGAGCTTGGTGATCGCCAGGCCGTCCATGCCGTTAAGCTCCAGGGCCAGCTTGATCACTACCGCGTCGAACCAGCCGCAGCGGCGGGGCCTGCCCGTTGTGGAGCCGTATTCGCCGCCCCTGTCCCTGAGCAGGTCTCCCATGCTGTCGCTCAGCTCGGTCGGGAAAGGACCCATGCCCACGCGCGTGGTGTATGCCTTCATCACCCCCATTACCATGTTTATAGACCGGGGGGGAACTCCCAGACCTGCACAGGCGCCTCCCACCGTGGAATTTGAGGATGTAACGAAGGGATACGTGCCCTGGTCCACGTCCAGCATGGTCCCCTGCGCGCCTTCTATAAGGAGGTTTTGGCCGCTTTGGAGCGCTTCGCGCACCATGCTGCCTGTATCTTTGATGTATGAAGCTATCCTGGGAGCGAGATCAGCATATTCCTCATATATTTCGTCGTAGTCGAAGCCTTCTACCTGATAAATCTTCTGGAGGAGGTTGTTTTTCTCTTCCAGGCAGCTTTTGAGCTTTCCCTTCAACAGTTTTTCATCCAGCAAGTCCACCATGCGGATGCCGGTTCGTGCTACCTTGTCTGAGTAAGAGGGGCCTATCCCTCGGCCGGTGGTCCCTATTTTACCGCCTGACTTCTTGTTTTCAGACTCGACGTCCTGCACCTTATGATAGGGCAGTATCAGATGTGTGCGCTCGCTTATGAACAGCCTGCCTTCTACCGGAAGGCCGCCCGCTTCCAGTTTGTCGATTTCTTTCACAAGAGTGGGCAGATCAACTACTACCCCGTTGCCTATGACGCATTTCTTGGAAGCGTGCAGTATTCCCGAGGGTA
>CAYVLI010000156.1:0-6476 GCA_964452105.1 uncultured Nitrospinota bacterium | reverse complement strand
CCACGAGCCGTAACATTCTTATCTTCTGGTCTCTCCGTTGTCAAGGGTTTTGTAAACACCGGTGACCCTCCAAAGAGATTGACACCTTCTCAAGCGGTATGCTAAACATGCAGAGTGGGTAGGGAGAAGAAGGCGGTGTTAGAGGGATAAGAATGCCTACCCGCTCAATATTAGCGAATGACCCTGCTGCGTTGTGCCGGGTAAAACCTTTTTGGGGGAGGAAGGCGGCATGTGGACGGACGATAAAAGATGCGCGGTGGCGCTCTCATTTGATTTCGATGCGGAGACCCTGTGGATGGGGAGCTTCAAGCAGGATCACCCGACCATCCTCGCCCGTGGAGTGTTCGGGGCCAGGGTGGGTGTGAATCGAATACTCGGTGTCCTGAACAAATATGGTGTTAAAGCCACTTTTTTCGTCCCCGGCTGGACCGCGGATAAATATCCGGAGCAGCTGGCGGCAATCCATGAGAGTGGACACGAGCTGGCCCATCATGGCTATCTTCACGAGAATCCCAGCAAGCTCACCATTGAGCAGGAAAAGGAAGTCATGGAGAGGGGCATCGAAAGCCTGAAAAAAGTGAGCGGGTCGTCGCCCGTGGGATACCGGACTCCCACAGGCGTCCACAGCCCCAACACGCTCCCCATGCTGGTGGATAACGGGTTCATATACGAAAGTAGCCTCATGGCCAGCGATGGCCCTTACATGCTGTCCGTCGAGGGGCGGGACAGGAGTCTGGTGGAGCTTCCCATTATCTGGGAGCTGGACGACGTGCCTCACTTCTTCTTCAACATCAGGCCTTACTACGTGGGCTTGTCCAGCCCCACAAAAGTACTTGAAATATGGAAGGATGAGTTCGACGTCTGCTATGAAGAAGGCGGCTACCTGGGAGTTATCATGCATCCCCAGGTCACCGGGCAGAGGCACCGTGCGAGGATGTTGGAGCGCTTCATTCAGTACATGATGGAGAAGCCGGGCGTCTGGTTCGCCCGACACATAGACGTGGCTCAATCCCTCCTCGAAGGTAGATCCTGAAAAAATCTATTTTCCGTCATTATACTTAGCCCTGGATGCGCTTATCCCGGCCTTCCCAGTATTTTTCGCGGAGGGCGAACTTCTGCACCTTGCCGGTAGCGGTCTTGGGAAGCTCTTCGACGAACTCCAGGGACTTGGGCGCTTTGAAATGCGCCATCCTGTCCCGGCAAAACTGTATCAGTTCTTCCTGGGTCGCATTCATCCCTTCTCTGAGAACCACCAGAGCCCTGGGAACCTCACCCCATTTCCGGTCTGGAACACCCACCACCGCCGCCTCCAGAACAGCGGCATGCTGATAGAGAATGCTTTCCACCTCTACGGAGGATATGTTCTCGCCTCCGCTTATGATGACATCTTTCTTGCGGTCCACTATTTCTATATAGTTGTCCGGGTGCACCACGGCCAGGTCTCCACTGTGGAACCAGCCGCCCTCGAATGCCTTGGCGGTCTCCTCTTCCTGCTTGTAGTACCCCTCCATGACGACGTTGCCACGGGCCACTATCTCGCCGATGGTTGCCCCATCGTTGGGGACTTCGTTCATGTTTTCGTCCATGACCCGAACGTCCACCAGAACCTGAGAGATTCCCTGTCTCGCCTTGAGGCGATAGCGTTCCTCCACTGAAAGCTCGTCCCACTCTGGTTTCCAGACGCAGGTGGTAAGGAAGGGGCCCGTTTCGGTGAGGCCGTAGAGGTGGATTACCTCGACCCCGAATTCCTCCATGTTTTTGAGAACCGTAGGCGGCGGGGGCGCACCGCCTGTGCCTATGCGAATACCTTGGGCCAGCCTGTAGTCACTGGCTCCCTCATAGTTCGCCAGCGTCACCAGCACCGTAGGTGCACAGCAGGCCAGAGTCACCTTTTTGTTCTGTAATGTCTCGTATATGGGTTGAGCCTCGACTCTGCGAAGGCAGACCTGGGTGCCGCCGATGGCCGTCAGGGCCCATATACCTCCCCATCCGTTGGCGTGAAACATGGGAAGGGTATGCAGATAGACGTCCTGATATACCAGCCGCAGATGGATGAGGTAATCGCAGGCGTTAAGGTAGCAGGCCCGGTGCGTGAGCATGACGCCCTTGGGGTTTGCCGTTGTCCCGCTGGTATAGTTGATGGTGATGAGGTCTGTTTCCTCTATGCCCGCATCCCCAGGCGGCTCCGGATGCGCTTCTTGTATCTGTTCCTCGTATTCTATTACCGGCAAGATTCCTCCATAATGGTTGCCTCCGGTGAGTATATATTTTTCCACCTTATTGAGCTCGCCTGCTATGGGTTCCAGGAGCGGTGCGTATTCGTAGTCCACCAGGACGATTTTGCTGTCGGAATGATCTATGATGTAGCGGAATTCGTTGGGTGTGAGCCTGTAATTGAGAGGCACCAACACTGCGCCCGTCTGAGGAACGGAAAAGAAGGACTCCAGCATGTGATGGGTATTGGGAGATAGGACGGCCACCTTATCTCCCTTTTTTATCCCAAGGCTCAGGAGAGCGTTGGAAGCCCGATCTATTCGTTCTCCGAGTTCTCTATAAGTATATTCTGTCTCACCATCAACGACCGCTATCTTGTCCGGAAAGAGCCGCCTGGAGCGGCTCAGGAAATCGATAGGCGACATGGGTCGATACATGAATCACTCTTCTCCTCTTCCTGAGACTCACATTATACACGTTTACTTACAGCATTCGATAAGGGAGCAGGTTCAGCCCTTCACTTCTTTATCCGTTTCCACCAGGGCCTCACGGAAGATGGTGCAGATTCGATCCACATCCTCCCTGGTGGATGTCAAAGGCGGAGCAAGCGCCAGCGTATCGCCTATGGCTCTGGTCATGAGTCCGTTCTGCCAGCATCTGTTAGCCACCTTGAGGCCGGCCATCCCCAGCGGGTCGAACTTCTCTCTGGTGTCTTTTTTGTCCACGAGCTCGATGGCGCTCATCATGCCGATGCCCCGAACTTCTCCCACAATGCTTACATCGCTGAGCTCCTGGAGCTGAGCTTGCATATGGGCGCCCACCTCGGCTGCATTCCGGACCAGGTTGTCGCGCTCTATGATCTCTATGTTTTTGAGCCCGGCGGCGCAGGCCACGGGGTGGCCGTTGTAGGTGAACCCGTGCAGGAAGGGCATGCCTTCCGGCGTCTTCTCCAGGAAAGTTTCAAACATCTCTTCCTTTATTACCGCGGCGCCCAGGGGTATATAACCGCTGGTTATGCCCTTTGCGATGGAGACCATGTCCGGGACTATTCCCCAGTTCTCCATCCCGAACATTTTTCCGGTTCGCCCGAAGCCTGTGATGACCTCGTCTGCGATGAACAGAACCTCATGCTTATCGCAAATCTCTCTGATTAAGGGGAAGTATTCGTCAGGCGGAACGATGACTCCCCCGGCGCCGATTACAGGCTCCGCAATGAAAGCCGCCACCGTCCCGGGACCTTCTTCGAGTATCGCCTTTTCCAGTTCCCGGGCGCAGGCCATATCGCAGGAGGGGTGTTCCAACCCTAAATCACAGCGGTAGCAGTAAGGAGCTTGTATGTGTCTGAAACCGGGCAGGAGAGGCTCGAACATCTCCCAGAACTGGGGAAGGCCGGTGGCGCTCAGCGCAGCCATGGAGACGCCGTGATAGGCCTGGTTTCGAGCGATTACCTTGATTTTTTCCGGTTGTCCCTTTAGTTTGAAATAGTACCGGGCCATCTTGATGTTGCTCTCATTGGACTCCGACCCCCCGCAAGTGAACAATACGCGGCTCAGGCTTTCCGGGAGGAGAGAGGCAACTTTTCCGGCCAGTTGAACTGCAGGAATATTCGTATAGCCGAAGAAGGATGGTGCGTATTCCAGTGTTCCCATCTGGTTGCGGACGGCATCGGCAATCTCGTGTTGATTATGGCCCACGTTAACGTTCCAGAGCCCTGAAAGCCCGTCGAAGTAACTGTTCCCTTCGATATCCTCTACACGCACTCCCTCCGCCCTGGCAATTATCCGGGGGCCTTGCTCCTTGTGGTCTTTGAGCTTGGTGAATGGATGGAGGATGTGTTCCAGATCCCCCGTTTGTATGGATTGGATAAACTCTTTATCGTATCCGCTCATGGCCCCCTCCTGATCGCAAGATGTTAAGACGGCATACATAGCATCTACAATAGATTCAATATCACAGATGCCCATCAGAATTCAACATAGACTATTATTCGAGGTGCAGGGCAGGTACGGGCTTTATCTCATGAGATGGTTTTCTGAGAGCGAAACCGAAAAACAGGGCCGTGAGACCGGCGATCAAACTGACAGTGAAGGCCAGGTCGTAATCGCCCGTGATATCGAAAAGGTATCCTCCCAGGAATCCACCGAGAGCCATGCCTGCTGTGGCGCTGGTAAGCTGGCCGCCGTAAATGGCCCCCGCGGCCTCTTCCTTGAAATATTCTCTAGTAAGGACAGGGTAGGGTGTCACCAGTCCCCCCAGGCCCAGGCCGAAGGAAACAGCCAGGATGTATATAAACCATAAATTGAGCGTGTGCGGGAGCAAAAAGACCGTGATCACCTGACAGATAAGGGCGGCGCGTAAAGCACCTCGGCCACCGACCCTGTCCACAAGGGCGCCGCTGATGATGGTTCCGGCAGCCGCGGCTCCGCCGGCCACCCCCAGCACGCTCGCAGCTATTGCGGGTCGGAATCCCGTATCGGTGAGGTAAGCCACGATGTGCACGAGTATGATGGAGTGGCATACGCAATCGGTGAAGTGAATGGTATTCAAAAACCAGAATGGGCGTGTCCTGACGGCGCTGGGGCCGGTGATGTGGTTCGAACTCTTTGTTTGAAGGGGCCCGTTTACAGGCTCATCTTCCTCACCATAGGCCTTCAGTCCCATGTCCGACGGTTTGTCTTTGAGAAAGAGAGATGAAGGTATGAGCACAGCCATGGTGAGTAAGCCGAAGATGAGATAAGAGCCCCTCCAGCCGTAGCGGTAGATCAAGAACGCAGCCAGCGGCGAAAGAATGAGGGTCCCCCCGCCCAGGCCGCTTTGTGTAATGCCCACGGCGATGCCGCGCTTTTTTTCGAACCATCTCGTCACCGCTGCCACCGTAGGAACCGTCAGGGAGCCGTATCCCATTCCTGCTATGACTCCGTAGAACAGATAGAGGTGCCAGATGGTGGAAGTTTTGCTGATGAGCATCAGCCCCGCACCGTATATCAGCCCGTTGATCAGAAGGACTTTTCTTACTCCATATCTATCGGAAAGGAATCCCGATATGAGCGCGAACAAGCCGAACATAATCTGGTTTATGGAATAGGCCGTGGAGGTCATCCCCCTTGTCCAGCCGAACTCCAGTTGAATGGGCTTGAGGAACACCCCGAAGACATTGGACATACCGTAGGAGATGATGTATATGGCGAAGGCCATGCCGACGATTCGCCAGCCGTAATGTAAGCCGCCCTGTTTACTCGCTCTCATATCTGTTTTTTATGTGACGCTGTATCTTCGGATTAATCAGGCCTCGAACAGGATTCCCGGGTGAGCCGATTATTAAACCGGCGGAAGCTTAAAACCTCGCTGCTACGGCGTTATCAGCAAGGGCTTGAAGCCGTCATTTTTAAGCCTGGCTGCCGCTTCGATGGAAGCCTCCTTATTTTTATAAGCGCCTACGAGGACACGATAGTAAGTCTTACCTTTCCCGCTTTTAGCTTTGAAAACCGCAGCCGGATGCCCAAGAAGATCAAGGCTTTTTCCCACTCGACCGGCATCCTCCAACGAACTGAATACTCCGATCTGAAGAGAATAAGGAAACTTTTCCGCTTGATAATACTGTATGAGACCGGATTTTTTTAATGCAAGGCCGACGGCCTTGGCTTCTGCAATAGAGCTGTAACGTCCGGCGAATACCCTGTACCACCTGCCTTTAGACGGTATGCTGGCAAGGACCATTAAAGAGGGATATCCATTCTTTCTGAGATTCCGAACGTCTTTTCTGGCGTTGCTCTCTGCTTTGTATGAAGATACATGCAGGACCACTGGAAGCCGTCCGCCGGACAGATGAATAGCATTTCCTTTTTCCGTCCTGGTGGTGTTATCCGGAAAGGTCTTCCGGGAAACTTTTTCCTTTTCCTCTTCTTGAACCCGTGCAACTTCAGGGGGAGTCACTTCCTGTTTTTCGCCGACAGCAGGGAGAGCCTCCTTTTTAATCCCTGCGACAGGTATCTTCGCCTGAGGCTCTTGCGACGGGCTTTCTTCGGCGACGAGAGGAGGCGAAGGTTCTTTCCCGGCAATCTGAACCACCGTAACCGGTTTCTCCGTCTCTCCGCCCTTAAAGTAAGCCCAGACGGCCAGCACCGCGAGCGCTGCTATGGCCACGATGATATACGGGTGGGTATTTTGCTTTTTCCTCTTCCTTTTCTCAGGAGATAGGCTGTTTTCCCAGCCCGGCATGCTCTTTAATAGATTTATGCGAAACATATATCTCCAGGAAAAAC
>CAYVLI010000155.1:0-6492 GCA_964452105.1 uncultured Nitrospinota bacterium | reverse complement strand
AATTGTATGAAGCCCTTTCCTCATGCTCCATCTGCATGGTGCACAACATCTTCACCATGGACAAGAACATACTCCTCACCGTCGCCCTCTGCAGGGTAAATGAGAAATTGAGAGAGGTCCGCTTCGTGGCCTGGACGCACGATGCTGTCTTCCTGAGGGAAGAATTCAAGGAGAGATACCCCGTCCACGAGCACCCCTGGAACCTCCTGAGACATCCATTGCAGGGAGTCCGCTACGTGGCCGTGTCGAGCTCCCGGGCGGAGGAAATAATGTCCCGGTGGGGAGAGGAGAAGGTTGATGTCCGGCCAATACCCAACGGTATTTCTCCCGCGGATTTGCTGGGGATCAGCCATGAGGATTACGGTTTACTAAAGGAGCTGGGCGCATTGGAATGCTTCCCGGTCATACTCATGCCGGTGAGGGTGCTGGAGAGAAAAAACGTCCTTACGGCCCTGAAGGTGGTAAAAAGCGTGGTGGAAAAGGGGAAAGAACCCCGCCTGATAGTCACCGGCCCTCCCGGAACCCACTTATCCACTCATGCACATTATTTCCAATCGCTTAAAGAGGAAATGGAAAGGCTTGAAATTGGAGGTTATGTAAAATTTCTTTATGAGTTCAGAAATCCTGGTGATCCCTCGCAAAGACTGGAAGTTACCGACGAGTTGGTGGCAGCTCTCTACAGGATATCAGACATCCTTTTCTTGCCCAGCACAGAGGAGGGTTTCGGACTCCCGCTACTGGAGGCAGGGGTGTTCAAGCTTCCGATTCTCTGTTCAGATATAGGCCCTTTCAGAGAAATAGGCGGTGAAAACCTGGAGTTATTCTCTCTAAACTGTTCTCCGAAAGAAATCGCTGAAAAGCTGATTTCCATCACTCAGGGCGCCAGAACAGGACGTATGTTCAGATCGACGATGCAAAATTACAGATGGGAAGAGATTTTCAGCAGGCAGATAGAGCCCCTCATACTCGAGTTATGGGAGGAAAAGAAGAAATAACATGGGCAGGATAGGACTTATAAGGCACGGGCAGACAGACCTCAACCTCAGGGGGGTAATGGCGGGAGCCATTGACGTCCCCCTCAACCGGGAGGGATTACGCCAGGCCCAGGAGTTGGCCAAAAGGCTGAAGGGCGAGAAGATAGACCGCATATACACCAGCCTGTTGCAAAGGGCTTACCGCACGGCGGAAATAATCGGCGCTGAGTTGGGCGTGAGAGTGACCCGCCTGGAGGGTCTCAACGAATTGAGCCAGGGGAAATGGGAAGGTTTGCCTTTGAGCGAAATAAAGGAAAAATATCCCGGCGAATGGGAGGAATGGCGAAGAAATCCCCTCACCTTCACCCCCCCCGGCGGAGAATCAGTCCCCCAGGTATACGAGAGAGCGGTGAGGTGCATCGAAGGACTGATGCCAGCTTTGAAGAAGAAAGACACGCTTATCGTGGGTCACCAGGTGACAAATATCTGCATCCGCTGTTACCTCGAAGGGATAGACCTCAGCCGGATATGGGAGTTAGAGGCGGATAACGCCACAATTAAGTGGTTGAATACTTTAGCCAAATAGGTTATGGTATGAGGCCTAAACAAGATGCCGTAAAGAAGCAGAGGCAAACTACTGGAACTGCATCATATTTCTTAAGGGCCTATAGCTTTGAAAACCCTCAAGATATATTCGGCATGAGGATATCCTTCCTGTCCACAGTGGCTCTTTATTTAACCGCAGCCGGAGCGAACGAATGTCTCCTGTTATAATAACGAAAAGACGGCCAGCATCTTAGTCTGACCTTATGCAGGTGAGTGATGGAATACCTCCATGAATTAGCTAAAAGAGAAGATATGGTAAGAGCCCTGGCTCTCATCGATGAAACCATGAGCTGCATGTTAGCCGATACCATAAAGATAGGGCAAACGCCCGCCCCCACCTTCGATGAAGGGCTGAGAGCAGACCTGATCGAGGAACTTTACAAAAGCCTGGGCATGAATAACGTCACAAAAGATGAAGTAGGAAACGTTATTGCCCGTCTGAATATGAGCGAGTCTGGACCCAATATCTATCTGACCGCACAAATGGATACCAACTACGCCAGTGAAGAAGATCATACAGCGGCCCTGGATAGTGAAAAGCTTACCGGTCCGAGCATTGCGGATAACAGTGTAGGGCTGTCTTCACTAATCAATCTGGCACGCATAATAGACAAGGCTTCCCTTCAACTGGAGGCTAACATCTGTTTCCTTTCCACCGTGGGCTCCCAGGGGAAAGGTTACTCAACGGGCATCAGGTCTGTGGTCGATGAGATGGGAGATAACATCGACGCCATGATCGGTGTCGAGGGCATCAAGCTGGGAAGGATAGGGCATTATTTCAAGGGGTGCAGGATCCTGGACATAGCTTGCAGGGTTCCGGAAGATAAATCTCAGGCGGAGGTCGTAAAACCCAACGCAGTCAGTGTAATAGCCGAAATAATCCACAAACTGGGCGGGCTTAAACTCCCTTCGGCGCCTGACGTGGAGGTCAATTTCGGATTTGTTAGAGGGGGTGAGGACTACGACAAGGTCGCCACCTACTCTCGATGCGGGATAGAGTTGCTCTCCATGAACCCCGATTCCCTGGCCCATGTGGAAAACAGGATAAGATTCTGGGTCAGCAAGATAGCGGTGAAGATGAGCGCCGAAGCACAAATAGAAAGGCTCAGGAACCATCCGAGCGGGAACATACCCGAGGACCATTTCATGGTGCATCTGGTTAAAGACGTGAACACCTTTCTGAAAGTAAAATCGGTTCCCGGTTATTCCTCCCCTGATATATCCGTTCCCCTTAGCAAGGGGATACCTTCGGTGACCATAGCGGTGTCTGAAGGTAGCGTCGATAAAGGGAATGAGACCATATTAATCAATCCGCTGACCATTGGTATGAAGCAGTTACTCCTCACCGTCGTCGCCCTCACGACCAAGTGGAATGAATATACAACGCTACCGGTTTGGTGATGGGGTTTATGGACATGGACCTTAATCGCTGGCTCAAAGAGAATACCTTCCATCATTCTCGATTCGAAGACCTGGAGAGGCTGGTCAAACTTAAAGAGGAGCGTAATCTTACCATAAGTGTAGCCCTGCCTACGCTCAACGAGGAGAAGACCATCGGCAAAGAGGTGGTGATCATAAAATCCGAGCTGATGGAAAAATTTCCGCTCATAGACGAACTGGCGGTCATCGACAGCGGCTCCACGGATAAGACCATGGAAATAGCCGCAAAATACGGTGCAGACGTGTATCTGTCCAGCGACTATCTCCCTGAAGAAGGCGTATATTACGGTAAGGGGGAGAACCTCTGGAAGAGCCTGTATATTCTCAAGGGCGATATAATAGCCTGGATAGACGCCGATATTAAGAACATTCACCCCAAATTCATCTATGGTCTGGTCGGTCCTCTGCTCGAATACCCCAGGATAGGTTACGCGAAGGGTTTCTATGAACGTCCCATAGACCTCGGGAAAGGGCTCAAACCGAGCGGCGGGGGCAGAGTAACGCAGCTTCTGGTGAGGCCTCTGTTTTGTCATTTCTTTCCCGAGCTTTCGGCAGTGATACAGCCTCTTTCAGGGGAGTACGCAGGCAGGCGTGAAATTCTGGAACAGATTCCATTTTTCATAGGATACGGGGTAGAAACAGGACTTCTCATAGACATACACAACCAGTACGGCATAGAGTGCATCGCTCAAGTGGACATGGATAAGCGCATACATAGAAATCAGTCTCTGGAAAACCTGAGCGGGATGTCTTTCCAAATATTACAGACTTTCTTTCATCGTGCTAAGGACCTCGACCGCGTCATGCTCAACACCGAGCTTAAAACAGAGATGAAGTTCATAAAGATGCTCGAAGGGCAGCACATATTAATCCATAAAGAGATTAAGGAAACCGAGAGACCGCCGATGATTACAATAGATGCTTATAAAAAGAGCCGTCTAAAGCAGCAAAAAGCCTGATAAGGAGGTTTGGTAAGAGTTGGCAAAACGTTTACATGTCGGGTTCGGACATTTCAGAGTGGGCTACATGGATGGAGTCAATATGGTCATGCTCAGAAATGTCAAAGGCCTGTTGGAACTCGTCCCCGATATAAAGATAACGCTCTTCGGCAGGCTTAACAGGAACATACAGAATTTTCTGGAGCCTATACCGGGGAGACTGGAATATATAGACATAGAAGAGTTCGACCCCGATTCCCGGGTAGAAGGTTTCAAGGGCAGGGACATCCAGGAGCAGCACGTTCAGGACTATATCTGGTATGGCTCAAACATAGCGGATAGCCTCATTGATAGACTTAGTGACCTGGATGTGGTCATCATGGAAAACCTGGGCATCGGGATACACCCTCCTCTGACCTATGCATTCTACCAGGTGATAAGAGATTGCAACTTCCTGGCCAGGGAGAAACGATTCTATTACCGCACCCACGATTTCGTCAAGGAACGCCAACGCAACTTTGCCAACCTCAAAAAATTCCACGACAGCCCCACCAGAAATGTGCCAGACTGGCATGAGATGGTCTATCCCGACTTCGAAAACCTTCATTACATAACCATTAACTCCTCCGACATAGACCGACTCATGGAACACGGCATAAGCCGCAAACAAATCGTCTATCTGCCTAATAGCCTTGGCAACAACATGTTGTATGACGACAATGAATATCTGAACCTCCGCAACCGCCTGGTAGAGGATAAAGGCCTGGATTCTGACGTAAAATTCCTCTTCTACCCGGTCCGCTGCATAAGGCGAAAAAACGTAGAAGAAGCCATCTTCCTGACCTGCTTCTTCAATTGCATGAGCGGACGAGTTTACGAAAGACGCAAGGAACTGCGCATCGAAGGTAAATACCATCTCCTTGTCGGACTTAAACCTGCTTCGAACGATGATAGGCTCTATGCTGAAACCCTCATAAAATTCTGTGAAGATAACCATCTCCCCGTAACAATAGGGATAGAAGACTACGTGGGCTCCGAGCGGGAATACGACCCCGACGACCCTGAAAGAATTATCAAATACAACGTGGGCGATGCTTATCGAATGGCCGACATGGTCATCACCACAAGTATTCTTGAGGGATTCGGTTTTGTGTATATAGAGCCCTGGTGCGTGGGCACGGCAGTGATAGGAAGAGACCTGTCTCTGGTTACGGAGGATTTCAACAAGGCGGGAATGGACCTGGCGCACCTTTACCGCGTTCTCATCGTGGAAGATACAGATTACAAAGACCTTGGCTCCGACCTGGAGCCTCAACAAGGACTAATGAAAAGGCTGGAAATAATACTCAGGCTGAACGATCTCAAGTTCTTTCGCAAAGTCCAGGGCAGAAATGAAGCCGCCATTACCAATACACTCAAACTTTTCAACCCGGACCTGAGGCAGAATATCATCAATCGCAACCAGAAGGTAGTACTGGATACCTACTCGCAGGAGCGCGTGGCTAAAGAACTTTATCAGATTATCAAACCCTGAATCATTAGGTTAATAACTTGCTCTTTTCAGTCAGGCTGTTTTCCCGCGAGTGGCCAGAAAAATTCAACTGCTAAATAAATTAGACGCCAATAGGGCACGCCATTATATTGGAGGGTTTTTCATATGTTCAAAAAAAGGGAGCTCGATAAGATTGAAAAACGCCGTAAGCGCTGGCAGGAGGGAACCCTTGAAAAAACACTGGAGAAATTCCGCTTCACCAAGAGCCCGACCCGACATTATACCCCGCTCGATATAAAAGAGCACGATTACCTGGAAAAGGTGGGATTCCCGGGTGAGTACCCCTTTACCGGCGGCGAATACGCCACCTCTCTGCAGACCAGCGCGGCGGGAGCAGAAAGTGGGAGGTCCCGACTTATACGGGCCGGAAGTTATTCGGGCTATGGCACGCCCGAGGACACGCGCGACTATTACAAGTACATGATTTCCCTGGGACAGAGGGGCGGTCCCAATATAGCCTTCGACCTGCCCACCCAGTGCGGATACGACTCTGACGATCCCAGAGCCGAAGGAGAGGTGGGGAAAGTGGGAGTAGCCCTCGATACCCTCCATGATATGGAGACCATCTATGAGGCCTACGAAGGCGTATCCACGCTGGACTCCATGGCTTCCAATTTCACCATTAACGCCCCAGCCAACATAATAATCGCCATGTATATCGCTCTGGCGGAGAAAAAAGGCGTTCCTCAGGACAAGCTCAAGGGGACACCTCAGAATGATATTCTCAAAGAGTTTATCGCCCGTGGAACTTATATCTTTCCTCCTAAACCCTCCATGCGAATGATCCGCGATACCATAACATATTGTACCGAGCACGTGCCGCTCATGAATACCATAAGCATCTGCGGCTTCCACATCAGAGAGGCGGGGGCTACCGCCGCACAGGTCAATGCCATAGTACTGTCCAACGCTATTGAATACGTCAAACTCGGAGTAGAAGCGGGGCTGGAGGTGGATTCCTTCGTCCCCCGGTTCACATTCC
>CAYVLI010000154.1:0-6554 GCA_964452105.1 uncultured Nitrospinota bacterium | reverse complement strand
CCCAGGCCGGAGAACCTGATAAACGCCATCCTGAAGATTCAGGAACAGGTGTCCAGAGAGACGGTCGCGGAACGCGCCCCGCAGTGATAACCTGAAGAGGAGGGGTTAAATGGCTCAGATGGAGCAGGCCCGGAAGCTGAGCACCGAGCACATGTTTCTGAACCTGGGCCCACAGCACCCCGGGACCCATGGCGTGCTGCGAGTCGTGCTGGAGCTGGAGGGCGAGCTGGTGGTGAACGCCACGCCGCATATAGGTTATCTGCACCGGGGTTATGAGAAGATAGGTGAGGACAGGACTTTCCACCAGTATATCCCCTATACCGACAGGCTGGATTACCTGGCCCCTCTTTCCAACAATACCGCATACGTTATGGCGGTGGAGAAGCTGCTGGGTATAGACGTTCCTGAACGCACCAAGTATATCCGGGTCATCCTCTGCGAACTGGCCAGGATTTCCGCACATCTGCTGGGAATGGGTATTATGGCCCTGGACCTGGGCGCCTTCACCGTTTTCCTGTGGGGGTTCAGGGAGCGCGAGAGGCTTTATGATATCTTCGAAAAGCTCACCGGCACCAGGCTCACCACCAGCTATATGCGGATAGGAGGAGTGGCCAGGGACCTTTATGAGGGCTTCGAGGAGGACGTGAAGACTTTTATAAAGGCTTTCCCTGCCGCCGTGGACGAAATGGAAGGGCTCCTGACCAGGAACAGGATCTGGGTCGATCGCTGCAAAGGTGTAGGAGCCATCTCCGCAAAAGATGCTATTCAGTATGGCTTGACCGGGCCTAACCTGAGGGCTTGCGGAGTGGAGCACGACCTGAGGAAAGCCAACCCCTATCTTGTTTACGACAGGTTCGACTTCGAAGTTCCGGTGGGTAGTAACGGCGATTCTCTGGACAGGTACCTTGTAAGGATGGAAGAGATGCGGCAGAGCGTCCGCATAGTGGAGCAGGCTCTCAGGGAACTGCCGCCGGGACCGGTTAACGTGGATATGCCCAAGATTATCCTGCCTCCGAGGGTAAGAATGAAGGGCAACATGGAGGAACTCATACATCATTTCAAGCTGATTTCCCAGGGCTTCAAACCCCCCGTTGGGGAGGTCTATTCGAGCATAGAAAATCCCAAGGGGGAGCTGGCTTTCTATATCGTGAGCAACGGGGAGCCGAAAGCATACCGGATGAAGATACGCTCTCCTTCAATGATTAATCTCCAGGCCTTTTCCCAAATGGTTAAGGGTCGTATGGTGTCAGACGCCGTCACGATTATCGGGAGCATCGATATCGTGATGGGCGAAGTGGATAAATAAGTGGAAAGCGAGGCTTAGGACGCATGAAGATTCAATATAAAGAATTGAGCCTGTGGGAAAAGCTTTACGTGCCGGGGTTGGTAAAGGGGCTGTCGCTCACGTTGAAGCATCTTTTCATGCGGCCTAAGTTTACCATGGAATACCCGGAGGAAAAACCGGAACTGGGCCCTCGCTACCGCGGATTTCCAAAGCTGGTAAAGGACAAGGAGGGGCATCCGAAGTGCGTGGCCTGCGGATTGTGCGCCGCGGTTTGCCCGCCCCACGCCATAACCGTGCAGGCTGAAGAAACGGAAGAATTAAGCTGGGAGCGGACTCCGGTCTCGTTCGAGATAGACATGGGGCTGTGCATCCTGTGCGGCATGTGCGAGGAGGCTTGCCCCGAGGACGCCATAGTGCTTACGGATACTTACGAGATGGTCATCGATACCAACCGGAAGTGGGTGTTTGAGATAGATGAACTTCTTGAAGACTGGGAAGGCAAAGACACGGAACTCTTCATCAAGAACCGTAGGTGATTGACAGGGCGCTCTAAGCGGAGGTTAGGATGCAGGAGCGCCGGAAGCAGTGCGAATCTGATTAACCCTGAAGGGAGGTGTGCAAATGGCTCTTAAGATCACCGATGAATGTATATCATGCGGCGCCTGCGAACCCGAATGCCCCAACAGCGCGATAAGCGAAGGAGAGGATTTCTACATCATCGATCCCGCTCTCTGCACGGAATGTGTGGGGTTTTTCGACGAGCCTCAATGTGCTGCTGTTTGTCCGGTGGACGCCTGCCAGCCTGATCCTGATAATCAGGAATCCAAAGAAGATTTAATGGAGAAGAAGAAAAAAATCCACAACGAATAGGCCTTGCATAGTAGAAAGCCTTCAGGGGATAGCATTTTCAGTCTGCCGATGGAAGAGTTGATGAGTTGAGCATCGGCGGCTCAGGGGACTTCCGATTTCTATGATTCAAAGGAATTGATATGGGAATCTATACCAGAGGCGGCGATAAAGGGGAAACCAGCCTCTTCAATGGCACCAGGGTGGCCAAGGATTCCGCCCGGGTAGAGGCTTACGGCTCAGTGGATGAACTCAATGCTGTACTGGGTATAGTGGGAACTCGAAGCAGGGACAGGATAGCTGAAGTTATTACCGGGATACAGGGGGATCTTTTCAAGGTCGGTGCGGAGCTGGCCTCACCGGGAAAGGGGAGCCATGTCACTCCTATGGTCCATGAAGGGAGGATCGAGGAACTGGAAGGTTATATAGATGAGTTTATGGGCCAGCTCAAACCCATCCGGCGCTTCATCCTTCCCGGGGGAGGAGAAACCGCCGCATTCCTTCATCTTGCCCGAACCGTGTGCAGGCGAGCCGAACGCCAGGTGGTAACGCTTTCCGGCATGGAGGAAGTGAGGGCGGAATTAAAAAGATATATGAACAGACTCTCGGATCTCCTGTATGCCATGGCTCGCATGGCCAACCAGATGGATGGTGTGGAAGAGGTAGAATGGCGGGGTAGAGAGGAAGAAAAAGAATAGATGTATTGAAAGCAGCAGGAGGGAAGCGCCATGGCACGGTTGGTCAAACTCATGGATAAAGGGAGGCTGGGCCGGGGCCATGGAACGATGGTCGAAACGGAGGGGAGGAGGATAGCCGTATTTAACGTCGAGGGCGAGTTTTATGCGGTAGATAACACCTGTCCTCACCGGGGCGGCCCCCTGGGGGAAGGTGAACTCGAGGGAGTGGTGATAACCTGTCCCTGGCATGGCAGGAAGTACGACGTTATAACCGGCTCATCGCCCAACTATCCTGAACTCAGCATCCACACCTACAGTACCGAGATGCAAGGGGATGAGGTATTTGTTGAGTTGGAGTAGTTTTTCGGGTTGTATAGATATGCATAATATTTTCAGGGAAAGAAATTTAGAATAGATTCTAAAGCCATTGTGTGACTGCAGGAATTTATCCCCGTCCGGGTTGACCCTTCTGGATATTCTCCATCATGATTCGATCCTCACTGCCTTGTGTTTATAGTATTTCTGACTGCTGGAGTGTGTGCACAGGTATTCAGGCATGATTAAGGTACTGTCAATATCTACTGTTTTCAAATAATAATCGTTTGAACAGGGTGTAATGAAGTTCGTCAAGGTGAGCATGGTTGTATTGTTCATTGCGGCGACCCTTCTCTTGAATCACGAAACGGCCGCTGGAATGAAGATAGAACCTGGTGGTGTAACCGGGATGGTGGTCTCGGGACAGATCGCGCCTCGTGGGGAAAAGGTGGAGTACGGGAGGAAAGGGCAGGGTGTTTCCAACAAATCCATGTCATCACAAATAGCGATGCGGAAGGGTGTTGGGATGGTGATGGGAGGGTCAGGCGTTCCTTATCCCTTTGTGATTCCTTCAATGATCGCACTCAGTTTCCTGCTCATTTTACTGGCGGCCAGGCGCAAAGACGGGGAAGACCGAGGCTATTTTAAGCGAGACTTCCTGCGAGGGTGGTTCAAGACCATGCTGCTCAAGCGGCAGTGGCGCTTCGCATTTCAGGCTGTGTTCGTGTTTTTGTTTCTACTGGTTATAGTTGCCGGGATATGGGGCATACAGATTTCCGGCATGAACATATCGACTGTTATGACCTGGAGCATCTGGTGGATAGGGATAATCTTCGCCATCATGCTGGTGGGGAAGGTATGGTGCTTCGTCTGTCCCTGGCAGGCCATAGCCGACTGGTTGAAATACCTGACCTTCTGGAAACGGAAACCGCCCGCTTTGTGTCTCAACAAAAAGTGGCCGTTGAGATGGAGAAACATATATCTTGCGGCGGGTATGTTCGTAGGGCTGGCCTGGCTGGAGCTGGGTTACGGCATAACGGGCTTTCCTATGGCCACGGCCCTGTTTGCCCTGCTGATGCTGGGCATAACCATCGTTCCCAACCTGGTATATGAGAAGGGGACGTTCTGCAGGTACGGGTGCCTGGTGGGCAGGATCAGCGGCCTTTACGCCATGTTTACGCCCATGGAGCTGAGGGCGAAGGATAAAGCTGTCTGCAGGAGCGAGTGCCGCGGGAAAGACTGTCTCATGGGCAATGAGCGGGGGTATCCCTGCCCGACCTCCATGTACCTGGGGAGCATGGAGCTTAACACTTATTGTATTCTCTGTACCGAATGCGTCAAAACCTGCCCTCACGATAACGTGAGCATAAATCTGAGGCCTTTTGCGCACGACCTTGTAAAGTCCGTTGAGACGAGAAAGGATGAGTCCTACCTCGCCATATTGATGCTGAGCCTGACCTACTTCCACGCGCTGACTATGATTCCCCTCTGGGGAAGGTTGACCGAAGGCCTGGGCGGCGCTCTGAGCCTGCCTTACCTGGCGGCCTTCTCCATAGAGATGGCGGTTATCATGTCATTACCGGTGTTCTTGTTTTCGCTGGCCGCGGAGTCTTCCAGGCGGCTGGCTGGAGACAGGAGGGTATCCTTGCGCGACGCCTTCATTAATTACGCTTACGGCCTGCTTCCCATAACGCTCTTTTTCCACCTGGCGCATAACGTGGCTCACCTGTTTTCTGAAGGGAAGCGCCTCATCGTAGTGGCCTCTGACCCTCTGGGTATGGGCTGGGATATTTTTGGCACGGCTGGAGGTAACGCGGCGCCCATGCTCGGCCAGGCCACTACTTTCGCGGTTCAGGTAATCTTAATCTATATCGGTCTGGCCTTCAGCATATATATCGCATACTGGGTGGGGTTGAAAACTTTCATTGATAAGAGGCGTGCTTTGAGGGGCCTCCTGCCCATGGCGGTTTTATTGAACGGTCTTGCGCTTGCGGGGATATGGCTGCTCGCTCAACCCATGGCGCAGAGGACGGGGATGTAGCTCTTTTTTCCAGGGACTCATATTCGATACGAGTTTGTCGTTAGGAACCAGCCTTTCTGAGGGGAACCTTTTGAAAAAGCGTTCCCTCAGGCGCTCTCCGGACACTTTTTCGATGTGGTGGGGGGACGGGGGCCCGTGCCCCTGCTTGCGATGATAAGAGAGTTACTTTCAATTTTTAGCGTAAGGTTTTGGATCAAGGGATAGTTAAACATTTTTGGAAGGAGTTTTGGGGGAGCCTTTTAAGTAAAAAGGTTCCCCCACGGATAGACCGGAGCAGGTCGTAAGCCGAGTTCTGTTCCCCGATAAGTTCGGGGCGATGGCCATTTATCTGGGATACCGGTTGCCCGGCTCCTCCAGCGACCCTACCCGGGGGCTCGGGCGAGCAACCCTCGAACGCCCCCCTATTTGGTCTTGCTCCAGGTGGGGTTTACCAAGCCGGCCCGGTCACCCGCGCCGCTGGTGAGCTCTTACCTCACCGTTTCACCCTTGCTCCACTTAATGTAGAGCGGTCTGTTTTCTGTGGCACTTTCCCTGGGGTCGCCCCCGCTGGACGTTATCCAGCACCCTGCTCTTTGAAGCCCGGACTTTCCTCCGGCTCCTGTTTCAAGGGGCCGGCGGCCATCTGACCTACTACGATGCATCGTCTATGGCCAGGTTGGCCTGGTTGTCGGCCAGCCTGTTCCTTTCTCTGGGGATGTGTGCTATTTGAAAGCGCTTAAGATTTTGTGCTCGTTCCTTAACCTCGCGATAGAGTTTCATCAGAGCCTGGTTTTTTACTCTATAGCTGCCGGTTACCTGTTTGACGATGAGCTCTGAGTCCGAGTATACCTGAAGTTCCTTCGCTCTTCTTTCTTCTGCCATTTGTAAGGCGACAAGTAGTGCTCGGTATTCGGCGACGTTGTTCGTGGCCTCACCCAGGTATACTGATTTTTTCTCCAGCATTTCTCCTTTTTCGTCATATATCACCACCCCCGCGCCTGCTCTCCCGGGGTTTCCCCTGGAGGCTCCATCGATGTAAGCTATCAGTTTTTCTGTTTCCGGGCTCAGAGCCCGCGCTCCTTCTGTTAGCGCACTCCTCACATCTTCAGGGTTGGAATTCAACTCTTTAGCGGCTATTTCATCTATCGCGCTGCATTTTGCGAGAGTTTGAAGGATTTGGGAGTATAATCGGCGTTTAGCGGATCCCGAATCCGATTCTTTGGGTGTCAGTGTAATCTCTCCTCTTTTATAAATATAAGTTCGACGGCGCTATTTAACACTATTTATTTTAGGAGACTGAATAAATGTGCGCGGAGGGGTTCTATGTTCAGGGAGCGATAAAGAGTATCCTGTTGCAGTGGTTGCACAGGATAACCTTTTCCCCTTTTCTTACTTCGGCTACTACCTGAGG
>CAYVLI010000153.1:0-6592 GCA_964452105.1 uncultured Nitrospinota bacterium | reverse complement strand
GCATAAAACAAGCCTGGGTCAAGAAGAAAGGATGTTGGACGGCAAATGGCTTAGCTATTGACAGCAGGAGACCTGTGTGTCATTATTTAATAGGTGTATGCTTGTTTTTGGAGTTTCAATACCTGCCCATAAGCGAGTTTAGAGGGGCCTAAAAAACGGAAATTTGGCCATGGACATTGATTGGTTGCGGAGCAAGATCGACGGACTGGACCTTCAGATTCTTGACCTTATAAATAAGAGGGCTCAACTGGCGCTGGAAATAGGGAAACTAAAAAAAGCCGGAGGGTTGCCACTATTTTCACCGGAGAGGGAAAAGGAGCTCCTTGAGAAGCTTAGAAATAGAAATAACGGTCCCCTCGACGATGAAGCCATAACGAGGGTGTATCAAAAGATAATAGAAGAGGCCAGAACTCTGCAGTTTGAGACCATCGACGATATTTCAAGATAAGAATCGTGTTCAGTTCACTGGCAGGGAGGTTTTTTCATCCTCAAGGAGAAGCAGGAGATGGGACTTTTTGGCAGGAAAAGTACCGAGAAGAGATCGTTCAAAGTTGAAGGGATGACCTGTGAACACTGTCAGAAATCCATCGAGGAGGGTTTGAAAGAGATGGCCGGGGTCGGTTCGGCGAAGGTCAGTCTCAAGAAAAGCAGTGCTCAGATAATTTATGATCCACAGGAAGTGACGCTGGATGCCGTGAGCAAGAAGATCGAAGAACTCGGCTATAAAGCTCTGATAGAATAGCTCGGGATGCAGCCTGTCGGCTCAAACAGGACAACATATTTCGAGAGCTGAAAGCGCCGGGAAGGAGCGGACCATTTACCCGGTGTAATAAAAGAGGCTATTCAGGGAGAAATGATGAAGAAGAAGTCCCTCAAGTTTTTGATAAGCGGGATAGCCGTGGCTATCGTTGTCTCCTACCTGGCCATAAGCGGCTCCAGGGAGGGGGTGGTCTATTACCTTACCGTAAGCGAGTTCAACATGAAGGCAGCCTCTCTGGTAAACCAGGGGGTGCGCGTTTCGGGTAAGGTAGTCAAGGATACTATTAAAAAAGACTCCATCAATTTGGATATGAATTTCGTTATAACAGATGGAAAATCGAAATTACCTGTGTTTTACCATGGTGTGGTTCCCGATATCTTCGGCGCGAATATAGAGGTGGTAGTAGAAGGGAAATATATACCACAAGGCTATTTCAAAGCTAACAGCCTGCTAACAAAATGTCCTTCCAAGTTCGAGGGGGAGGGTTAAGAATCATAATGTGACGCCCGCCTCCCTCATTAATAATCAGTCCCAGAATCATTCGGATTCAAAATTGCAGCACCCATAAATGACATGCGGAGAGGGACAAGTTTAATTTTTTTGTTTAAACGGCTGAGGGAATATTTTATCCATAAAATAAGGCCAATCCTTTTTTCCAACCCATGAGGCGATAGTGGAGAAGACATGATAGACCTGGGTCGGCTTTCGCTTAACATCGCTCTGGTTGTAGCCCTATATGCGACAGTTGTCTCAGCCCTGGCGGGAATAAAAGGCAGAGAAGACCTGATGAAAAGCGCTCGCAACAGCGTGCACGCCGTCATGGCCCTCATCACTCTGGCTTCCATAGCTCTGATATATGCGCTGGTCAAAAAAGATTTCAGCCTGGAATATATAGCCAGCTACGACAGTCGTGACCTGCCTCTGGCATACGCATTGACCTCCTTCTGGGCGGGCCAGAAAGGCTCTTTGCTTTTGTGGGCATGGATACTCGGGCTGTTCTCTTCCATCGTGCTCCTGAGGCAGAGGGCAGAGGATAAGCATCTCATGCCCTATGTCATGTGTGTGCTCATGGCTTCGTCTGCTTTCTTCCTCGTGTTACTCGCCTTCGCCACCGATCCTTTCGAGAGGCTTCTCGTACCTGTCATGGATGGGCAGGGGCTCAACCCGCTCCTTCAGAACCCGGGGATGGTAATACATCCCCCTACCCTCTATCTGGGATATGTGGGTTTCTCCATTCCTTTCGCATACGCTATAGCCGCGCTCATCACCGGCAAATTGGGAGATTCATGGATAAAAGCCACCAGGAGGTGGACTCTATTCTCCTGGTATTTTCTTGGAATCGGTATATTGTTCGGCGCCCAGTGGGCATACGTAGAACTGGGTTGGGGCGGTTATTGGGCCTGGGACCCTGTGGAGAACGCTTCCCTCATGCCCTGGCTCACGGGGACCGCATTCTTGCATTCGGTGATGATTCAGGAAAAGAAGGACATGCTGAAGGTCTGGAACATGGTGCTGATAATGATGACCTTTTCGCTGTCCATCTTCGGGACCTTTCTTACCAGGAGCGGGATCGTTTCGTCCGTCCACGCCTTCGGCCAATCGCCGGTGGGTTACTACTTCATGGTATTTCTGGCAGTTCTACTGGCCTTTTCGTTGTTCTTCCTGTTTCGCCGCCTGCCTGACCTGAAGAGTAAAGACGAACTCGATTCCATGCTCTCCAGGGAAAGCACCTTTCTTTACAACAACCTCTTCCTGGTGGGCATTACTTTCGCCACCTTCTGGGGAACCATCTTCCCATTGATCTCTGAGGCCGTTAAAGGGGTGAAGGTCACGGTCGGGCCTCCATTTTTTAATCAGGTGAATGTCCCCATAGGTCTCGCCCTTATCTTCATCACCGGCATCTGCCCGCTGATAGCCTGGAGGAAAGCTACCGCCCGAAACCTCAAGCGGAATTTCACCGGCCCGCTGGCCGCCGGTCTGACTGGCGCCGTGGTTCTGGTTGCGGTGGGAGTACACAAGCCCGCAGCCCTCATAGCGTTTACCTTTTGTATATTTGTGGTGGCGACCATCGCCATGGAATTCTACAGGGGCACTTCGGCCAGGAGGGAGATGGCCGGGGAAGGATTGTTCCAGGCCCTGGGAAATCTGGTGTGGCGAAACAAGCGCAGGTACGGGGGCTACATAGTTCACGTGGGGATGATAATGATTTTTGCCGGAATAGCAGGCTCATCGGCTTATAAATACGAAAAGGAAGCAATGCTCGAGAGAGGTCAATCCGTAAAAGTAAAAAATTACACCATTACATATAAGGATATGGAGTTCCATAATGAAAAAAATAAGGAGGTCGCTTCAGCAATTTTGCGAGTTCAGAGGGGATCGCGCGATTACGAAATGCGGCCTGAGAAGGACTTTTACCTGAAACAGTCCGAGCAGCCCACCACCGAGGTAGCCATCAAATCGACTTTAAAGGAGGACATCTACGCCATACTGGCCGGGTACGAAGGAGGAGGGACAAAGGCCACCTTCAAGTTTTTCATCAACCCGCTGGTGGCCTGGATTTGGGCTGGCGGGATAGTACTAACCTGCGGCGCCATCATTGCCATGCTTCCAGGTAGAAGAGAAAAACGACGCTCCGGCATATCTTTATCACTGGAGGAAAAAGAGGCCGGGGTGACGTGATTGTGGCGCCGCCGGACCATGGGGCTGGATCGGGGAATATTAAGGTTTAATGCGGAACACACCGGGGCATCAACATCGATGAGTTAGGAGACTTTTTTGACTACTGTTTTGGCCTTCATCATAATCGCGGCAGCCATCTTTGCAATTAGCTATCCCTTTCTGCTCAAAAGGAGGGGAGCTTACTGCCTGTCCGGAGGAAAACACAACGAAACCGGAGATCTGAACTTACGCAAAGAGTCGCTTTACACGACTATAAAAGAGCTCGACTTCGATTTCAGGACGGGCAAGCTCTCACCCGAGGATTACGAAGAATTGCGCAACAAGTACCGGGAGAAGGCCATGGCCCTGCTGCTCGAGATGGAGAAGGGCGGCCTTCCGGGAGATATCGACCAAAAAATAGAAGAGGATATTAAGTCCCGCAGAAAGTCGGCCGATGAGAGGCTTGCAGCACAGGAAGCTTACCAGGGGAGAGATAACCGTAGAATGGTTACCTGCGCCAACTGCGGTAAAGAGTGCCCCTCGGGTAACAATTTCTGCCCATATTGCGGCAAGAAGTTATCTGCCTCCGGCTGACTATTGGTGGTGATACTTGCTCTTTTACTTTCTCGATGGATTTCGCAATGAGAAAAAAACCTTTTAAATACTTCTTAACAGCTTTGCTGATGGCGGCTGTTTTCGCCCCCGCAGGTGCGCAGGAAACATCCAGCGCCGGTGTCATAAAGGGGGTGGTGGTGAACGGAACGGACGGCAGCGTTATCTATGCCGGCCAGGAAGTCAAGCTCATGATGTTTGCCAAAGGCGGTAACCTTGTGCAGAAGGTGGTGAAAACGGACGATAAAGGCGACTTCATCTTTACCGACCTGCCCATCGATCCAAACCTGATCTACATGGTTACTGCGAATTATCACGACGTGCTCTACCATGCAGGCCGCATATCCCTCAAGGACTCCAATGAGGTCGAGGCTAAGCTGACCGTTTACGAAACGACTGAAAGCGATGAGAATATAAGCATAGAATCAGAGCACATCATCGTAGAACGGGCGGAGGGTGGAGGAATTACTTTTATTGAAATCGTCTCCATGGTGAACACAGGAAACCAGACTTACGTGAGCCATACGAGCGATGATAAGAAAAAAGCATTCACACTGTCCTTTCCGCTGCCGCAAGGCTACACCCGGTTGAAACTAATGGATATGATCTCTCCGCAGTTCATCAAGCAGGAAGATGACGGTTTTTCCATAGCGAGAAGCCTTCTCCCGGGTAAATCGCAGATCAGCTTTACCTATCAGTTACCCGCAACTCTTTTACCCCTTAAATGGAATAGAAGGGTAATCTACCCTACGGCTAAAATAAACCTACTTTACGGAGACCCGAATGCGAGAATAGATTCGAAAGAATTGACCGATATGGGTCTGATGGAATTCGGTAACCAGAAGTATCTGCTCCTGCAAGGAGACGGTTTCCCCAGGGGCTCCTCCTTAACCATAACGATCGGTGGTGAGACGAGAACCATGGACTGGGTAAGATATAACCAGGGCTTGCTCGTCATCATTTTCATGGTGGCTCTGGGGGCGGTCCTGGGAGTTTTCATGGTGCTCCGAAAAACGAAGCCACCGGCGGAGGAGGTGAGGGCATACTCGACGAGCGATATCGAAGAACAAAGAAGCGAACTCATAGAGTATATAGCGGGGCTGGACGATCGTTTTAAGGCGGGCGAACTCTCCCGGCGGGAATACGAAAAGGACAGGCAAGAGAAGAAGGCCCATCTGGTCCAGATAGTCCGTATGATTGAACATGGGAAAGAAGAGCCTCGAGGGTAAATGGCCTTGAGGTTTAACCTGTTCCAGCATATCGATGACTCCAGGGTACAGTTCTTTCCCCTGGCTCGCTGGATGGGGAAGGAAGGGGCCCGAAGAGGTTGGATGAGAAGGTTGTTGTAGAAGTGCAGGGTCTTACCAGGTCTTACGGGCACGTGAAGGCCCTGAGAGGCGTGGACTTGACTTTGTATCACGGCGAATTCATGACCATTTTCGGCCCCAACGGAGCCGGCAAGACCACCCTCATCAGGATACTCTCTGCTATTCTTAGACCGACATCGGGCACGGTCAAGATAGCCGGAAAGGATCTTCAAAAAGAGGGTGAAGAAATCAGGAGTAAAATCGGCCTGCTTTCGCACAACTCCTTTCTATATCCCAACCTGACGGCAGAGGAAAACCTCAAATTCTACGGCCGCATATACGGGCTCGCGGAGCTGGAGGAAAGGATCGAGGCGGCCCTCCAGGAGGTCGGGCTCGAACGGCGAAGACATGACCTGGTGAGGACATACTCCAGGGGCATGCTCCAGAGGCTGGCCATCGCCAGGTCCATACTTCATGATCCCGAAATCCTTTTCCTTGACGAACCCTATACCGGCCTCGATCAGCACGCCGCCGTTACTCTCAGAAAAATTCTGGGCCGGCTTCACAACGGCAAACGCTCCATAATAATGACCACCCATAACATTTCGAGAGGGCTCGAGCTTTGCGATACGGTGGCCATTCAGGTGGGAGGCAGGGTAGTTTACAAGGAAGATATTGGGAGAATCGATAAAGACGATTTCGAGACATTATATTTTCGGAACGTAGAGGACAACTGAGAGATGTTTCTTAAGGCTGTATGGGCCGTGATCTGGAAGGACGTCAGAGCGGAGGTGAGGACCAAGGAAGCTCTCATCACCATGCTGGTCTTCTCTCTGCTGGTGATAGTGATGTTCAATTTCGCTTTCGAACCGGGCAGCCAGATAATACGCGAGATGGCTCCGGGCATTCTCTGGGTGGCCTTCATTTTCGCCGGTGTGCTGGGGTTGAACAAGTCCTTCGTGGGAGAAAAGGAAAACGATTGCATCCAGGGCTTGCTGTTGAGCCCCGTTGACCGTTCGGCCATCTACCTTGGCAAGATGTTGAGCAACGTGGTGTTTATGGGTGTGATGGAAGCGATTTCGCTGCCGGCCTTCGCAATCTTCTTCAACTATAAGATAACGCCCGTGCTGCCACAGCTCATTCTGGTGATATTCCTGGCCACGGTGGGGTTCGCATCCGTGGGCACCTTATTTTCGGCCATGTCCGTTAACACTCGCGCCAGGGATGTGATGCTTCCCGTGATTATGTTCCCCGT
>CAYVLI010000152.1:0-6608 GCA_964452105.1 uncultured Nitrospinota bacterium | reverse complement strand
CTTCGCAAGCCTGCAAACTCTTGGAGACCTCATAGTTGAAATCGACATGTCCAGGCGTATCTATCAGATTAAGCAGGTACTCCCTTCCATCCGCGGCCATATATTTCAATCGAGCGGTCTGAGCCTTGATGGTAATTCCCCGCTCACGCTCAAGCTCCATCGTATCCAGCACCTGAGCACGCATCTCCCGGCGACTGACCGCACTGGTGATCTCCAGGATCCTGTCAGCAAGGGTGGATTTCCCGTGATCTACGTGGGCTATTATGGAAAAATTTCTGATATCCTCACGCTTCATAACTATTGCGCCAACTTTCGCTTTAGCTCTTCTATTATTTCCACGGGCGTGGGGTCTATCTCATACAGGATTGCCAGATAGTAGCTGACGTAATCACCAAGATAAGTGGCTGAGAGCAAACGCGCCAGCCTCGATTCCCCCTGCGGCCAGAACTCTCTAACCGTCAGCCCTTTTCCCTCCAGGATGGACTTGTTTATCTCTATCCGCTTGCTGATGGAAGGATGGTCTTGGTGGTCGCGCAGGAAAATGGCCGCCGTTTTCGCCGAGAACCCGGGCTGCGCATCCCAGCCCACTATCTCGTTGTGGTTCATCTCCGGCACCACGTTGTAGGCGGCAAAGGCTTTACTGTTCTCGTTGATTTGCGTCTTCCAGCGCAAAGCCACCGCCTCCGTCCCGTCCCTGGATCCATACACGATGGGCGTCATGCCCTGCAGCTCTATTGCCAGCTTCTTCGCCGGATTGTTCTCCAGCGGCGAGGAGGGCGCGTAGTTTTCCCTCAGAGCGCTCAACACTTCCACGGCTTCTTCTATATCTCCATCCACCCGTCCTATCAACCCCATATCCGCCAGGGCCAGGAGCGAAGGGATAAAGAGATATCCCAGTGAACAGCGTGGGGGCATCCCGCCCGGGACGCGCGTACAGGGTATGCCTTCACTTTCGGCTAATTCACCAAGTTTCCCTCCGCTGGTTATGACGTATGCTACGGCCCCTCTGTCTAAACCCTCCTGGAATGCGCTCAGCGTCTCCTCGGTATTGCCGGAATAGCTTATGCCTATCAAAAGCGTTCCCTGTCCCGCAAAAGCGGGGAGCCGGTAACCTCTTACGACCGATAACGGCGCCTGCGCTTCACCTTCCGCCATGCAGCGCAGAAAATCCCCTCCTATGGCCGAACCACCCATGCCCACAAGCACGATATTCTTCACATCCTCTTTACCGCGCTTGCAAGGAGCGTTGCCGTATATTTGCTGCGCTTCTCTTATCTGGTCCGGGAACCCGTAAAGATGCACCGCCATGTTGGAAGCATCAATGTTCTTTATGAATTTATCGTTTATAGACGCCATAACTCAAAGCTCCCCATAAATGAGCTTAAACAAAAAACCCCTTACACATCTGTGCAAAGGGCCTGCAACGTCCTTTGTATGCCTTGAATTTAATAGACGCGCCTGCCCCTGTCAAGTTTATTAAAATTCGAACCGCTCCCCTCCGAGGATGTTTGTAAAGATACAGAAAAGAATTCACTGCAGCGATATGTTTACGGGAGAACTACTGCGGGCAGAAATCGAACAATAACCTGCATTTAAGATTAAGATTGTTATTCCCTTTCAAGGTAGGATAACATTTCCTTAAGCGCCTCGCTGTGGGGTGATTCCTTCAGGGCTTCCTTTATGTACTTCTCCGCCGTATCGTAATCCCCCCGCTTTATTAGCGCCGAGAAAAGGTATATCTCCGGCAAGGGATCGTCCTGTTCCGCGCTCTTTTTCAATTCTTCGTACCTGGCGATGATCTGTTCTTTCTCCTCTTCGGAAATGCTGGCGTAAGAGCTTTCTCCTTTTGGCCCCCTTCTGGATACCCAGGCGCCGAATTTTTGCAAGACGTTTGCAGCGACTACCGTCTCCCTACTGGCGGATACATCTACTTTCTCCACCTTCGGAGAGCTTTCCCCTTTCGATTTTCCTCCTTCAGGGCCGACACGAAATTCCGATGGTCCCAGCCAGGTCTCTATTCGTCCGTTATCGAAGTAAACGATTCGCAGGGAGCCCTTCTCGAACAGGTAAAAGCCATCTCCCAGGCGGACTTTCATGAAAAGCATCGCCTTGTTCCATTTTTCGTTGCCCTGTTTTTTATAGGACACGTTTCCATGCAGCTTGGTCACCAGCCCCATCTCCCCGGAAGCGGACTCCGTATCCGCGGCAGCATGGGCCGTTCCAGCAAACACCCCCGGAATAATAAGAAAGCAGAGCATTACCCATAATAATCTTTTCAACATCATCTTGCCTCCTCCCTCCTAAAGTTTTCGACATAAAGAATGAATTGAATATTGTATATCCCCATGCATTCCGGATTCCTCTTCATATAAGAGTTTTGCCCTCAACCCCCAGAAGTGGATACACGCGTACGGTTCCGGTCTTACCCTTAACAGTATCATCCACACCTTCTCCAATCTGAATCTCCAGGCCGCAGGATTCGACCACTGCATCCGTCACCAGAACACGGACTCCATGCTTCCTGGTCAGCGCCTCCACCCTGGATGCCAAATTAACGTCATCCCCTATGGCCGTGTACTCTTTTCTCCTGGTGGACCCTATGTTACCTACCACCGCCTTCCCCGTGTGAAGCCCTATTCCTATATCGAAATCATCTATATTTCTGGTTAGTTTAATCTCTTCCTGAAACTCCTTCAGTGCGCTGACCATCATTGCAATGGCCCGTAAAGCACGGTCCGTGTGGTCCGGGTAATGGACCGGAGCTCCGAACAAGACCATTATTCCGTCCCCCATGAACTTGTCAATGGTTCCACCCTGATCCAGAAGGGCGTCACATATCTTATCGAAAAAGGAATTTAAAAGCTCAACCACGTACTTCGCTGGATATTTCTCTGACAGAGCAGTGAAATTCCGAATGTCTGCGAATAAAACGGCGACCGTTAATTCCTCTCCTTCGATGTCCACCGATTTCGGATCCCTTAACAGTACCTCCACCACCTGTGGAGAAACATATTTATCGAAAACATGTCTGACCTGCGAGCGCAGCCTCTCCTCGCGGGTGAGCCTGAGCATATGCGTCTCGCCGTACACTATAACCAGAAACAGTACCCCGGAGGCCGCCGGCATCAGCAAGTCTGTTCTGGAGAAAAGGAGGTACCCCAGGCCTATCAGACCCGCCGCAGCCAGCACTAATAATCCCAGCCCGGAAAAGGGGCTGAACCTGTTCCATAGGTGGAACATGACCATGCCCAGCACGAGAAATATGAGCAAGCGGTAAGCAGTCGCAAGATCATCGAGGTTGCGGTCGGAGAGAATACTCGAAACAATATTGGCATGCAGTTCCATTCCGCTCATCATCTGGTGCTTTACGAGGCTGAGCGAACGGTTGTACGGGGTAACGTGTACATCCCCGGATATGTTGAAGTCCGCTCCTAATATGGCTATGCGTCCTTCGACCGCATCTTTGATCTCCGGATTGCTCAGAGCATCGTCGGAGAGCAGATCCAGCAAAGATACCCTGCGAAAAGTACCAGGCGGCCCAAGATACAAAATGTAGCGAGGCACGGCTTTGTCATAAAGCATTTTGCCTCCGATCTCCAGCCCCTTCGCAAGACGCTCGGGCGGGAGTCCCAGGTGCTTGAGCGCCAGGGCCATCCCGAAGGAAAGATAAGGCCCGGATGAGGAGCCGAAATATGGGACCCATCTCCTTACCACGCTATCCGAATCCATGAAAAAAGTGGTGACTCCCGTGTCTCCCTTGATATCTGTCAATACGAAGAGGAATCCCGGGTCAGGCAGGATAAGCTCGGCTCTATCGCCGTTTTTCTTCGCCAGAGCCGTGGCCAGAACTACCCTGCCATCAGCAAGTTGCATCCGAAGCGGTACGTCATATATTCGTCCCTCCTCCGAATTCCCAGCGGTATTCTTTTCAAGCCAATCCTCCACGGACACCTGAAAAAGGAAATCCAAGCCGATGGCCGTAGCTCCCAACTCTTTCAAGTTTCCTATGGCACGGGCGAAATGAGGGCTCCAGAAAGCAAACGGGTCAGGTATCGAATGCAGAGTCCTCTCATCAACCGTAACCAGAACCACCGGCTGCGGCATATCCCGCTCCCCCAACCAGATTTGCCACAGGTCTGAGAGCCAGCTATCCATATTGACCATTAAATCGGTGGATGAAAGAAGATACAGCGCCACCAACGCGACGCTACAAACAGCAATGGCCTTGCCTGACTGTTTTGCCTTCCTCTTAATGGTTTTCACATCAAACATCAAAGCCAGAATATCCAGATAATATAAAATTATTTAAATCATTACCGTTTAATAATATTATCCTATTTTGCCCATCCGCGCATTATTTATTAGATTCCCTATCGGTTAAAACATCTGTTGAACTGTCCATCAGGGTTTAGTATATTCCACCTGTTAGAACATATTTTAGCAAACTATTGCTGGAGAAGTGTTGCTCGTGATGGAATGCGCCGACGGACCCCATTCTACTGTTTCCAGAGGAGGTAGCAAATGACAAGAGCGCTTGAAGGAATCAAGATACTCGACCTTGGAAGGTTGGTGCCATATCAATTCGCCACTCTTCTGCTGGCCGATCTGGGCGCCGAAGTTCTCAAGATTGAAGAGCCCACCCTGGGAGATTACGGCCGCACCCTGGGGCCCAAATACAAAAAAGAAGCCGTAGCCTTTTTGCTTTGCAACCGCAACAAGAAGAGCATGAAGCTCAACCTGAAAACCGACAAGGGCAAAGAAATTTTCAAAGCCCTGGTGAAAGAGTATGACGTGGTCTTCGAGGCCTTCCGCCCCGGCGTCATGGACCGCCTCGGCCTCGGCTACGAGACCCTTCGGGAAATCAACCCCCGCCTCATCTATGCAGCCGGCACAGGCTACGGCCAGAACGGTCCCTACGAGCAGAAAGCCGGACACGACATAAACTACATAGGCTACGGCGGCATACTGGGCGTCACCGGACGCCATACTGGAAGGCCCGTCGTTCCCGGCATTCCCATAGCGGACATGGCCGGCGGAGGCGTCTTCCCCGCCTTCGGAGTCCTGGCTGCGCTTCTTGCACGCGATAGAACGGGCAAAGGCCAGAAGGTGGACGTCTCCATGACCGACTGCATGGTCGCCTTCTCCATCCTCCCCATCGCCAATCATATCTCAGGAAAGATGAACCCGGGCATCCGCACCCTACCCGTTGGGGGGACGGCCCCCTGCTACGCTGTTTACAGGACCAGGGACGACAAGTTCGTAGCATCGGGCAATATCGAGGATAAGTTCTGGACCAGCTTCTGCAAGGCCCTTGGCCGCGAAGACCTCATGGAGAGTCAGTTCGCCACCGGAGAGGAAGGGGAAAAGATGCGGGCGGAGCTGGATGAGATTTTCCGCACCAAAACACAGCAGGAGTGGGTGGACCTCATGTCCGGGTGGGACGTCTGCTTCGGCCCCGTCCTGGATATCGATGAGATGATGGAAGACGAACAGCTGAAAAACGCCCGGCAGATGTTCTTCACCATGGAGCATCCGGTGGAAGGCGCAGTGCCCCAGGTCGGTTTCCCGGTAAAGCTCTCGGAAACGCCAGGCGAAGCGCTCACCCCCGCGCCCACCTTCGGCCAGCACACCGAAGAAGTCCTCAAAAATCTCAGCTACACTGCGGATCAGATAAAGACGTTCCAATCAGAAGGCGTAATTTGATCATTAAGCTGAATAAAAAATACAGCTTGATTTGTATTCGTATTATCTTTGAGAAAAAGGAGGTGAACACACATGAACCCTGAGATAAAAATTGGAAGTACCTGCCCCGACTTCAGACTCACGAACCAGTATGGAGAGGAAGTTCAATTTTCAGAATTGCTCAAGAAGGCTGACCACACCACCCTCATCTTCTATCGCGGGCACTGGTGACCCTTCTGCAAGGCGCAGTTTGCGACCATGTGTTTCTACTATCCGCAACTAAAAAAGGCGGGAATCCAGACAGTGGGTCTGAGCGTTGACACTCAAGAGTACGCCCAGCAGTTCGAGAAGAAAGTGTTAAACGAATTGCCGCAAGGCAAGGTTCCCGGAGCCGAAAAGGAGGGGTTTCCTTTTGTATTGTTGTGCGATACCGACAAGGAAGTGATACATCAATTCGGCCTGGTGGATAGCAATTCGCCCATGGGAGTGATAGCTCTCCCGGCCACCCTGATTATGGACTCAAGCGGCTCCATCAAATGGATTTACAAAAGCCGCGTGATCTCCGAGCGCCCATCGGTCGAAGACATCCTTGACCATTTGAGTAAATAAAATATGGTATCCCGTATCTTATCCATATCCATTTTGAAGATTAAGGACTGAATGAATCATACATCCTGAACTGAAACATTAAATTGGAATAGCAAGTTCAGCCCTTCGTTTCGAATGTTCGCTTGAAAAAAACCAGCCGCCGGAACAGGCCTCCGGTCTTCTTGCCGAGGGATATACAGAGTTTCCCTACCAGGGAAACAACCATAACGCTGGGTCAGCAGGGTTCAAGCTTCGGTTCGCTGCGTACATTTACTCTCTTGCTTTCGTCCATGAACTCGACCTCATCTTTTTAATTATTTATAATCTACAAAGGGAAG
>CAYVLI010000151.1:1835-6610 GCA_964452105.1 uncultured Nitrospinota bacterium | reverse complement strand
GCAGACAGCGAAGTGATTATTTTGACATTTGACGCCGGTGTGTATAGCTTGTCCAGGTTCATGGCCAGGATAAAGCGGTTCTCTTTGAGACTGAGAACCCCAATCCCAGGCCTGTGTCCGCTTGCGCAGGAGTTCCTTATTAATCGTCGTAGTGCTCCGTCGGGGTCACCTTTCCGAGCCGATGCCGCTCCATGCGGCATCAGAAAGACCATGGCCGTTAAAACTAAAATTCCCCCCAGCGGTGATATTTTTTTCATGGTTATAAGAATGGAATTTCCTGTCGTGTAGAATATGCTCCGAAAAACGCCCTGATTGACGCCTTTTAGAGTATCATTAAGTCCCATGATGTTCAAGGAAGTTGTCAACGGCATGCCATTGTTTCGAAGGCTTTGTATCCAAACATCGTTATCATGCTCCGGCCATATCTTTAATTTTTGACAATTTAAAGTTTCTCTGCTAAAATCTAAACTCTTGGAAAGAAAATTCCGAATATATAGTAAGGGAAGAGGCGCCGCTTTATAACATCTTTTGGCATACTTGGTTGATTTTTCCAAATTCGAGCGGGACCGTCGTCATAATATGAGATTAGCGATGCCTTCCTTGCAACCATGAGGGCATAGGGGGAGATTGCCGAAATGGATTCCGTTGGGGAATATATAAAAAGAGAAAGGGAACTGAGAGGTTTCACTCTGGAAGAAGTATCGCGTTTGACCAAAATAAGCATGCGCTACCTCAGGGCTCTGGAAGAGGATAACTTTGAATGTCTTCCTGCGGAACCCTTTACTAAAGGTTTTTTAAGAGCGTATGCGCAGTGCATAGGGCTGGATTCGCACGAGGTCATGCTGGTATACGAGGAGGCCAGGGAAACAGAGGAGTCTTTAAAGAGTGAAATTGGAAAAGAAGAATCCTCGGCTGGACAGGAAAAACACAGGGTTGCCAGAAAGCTGATTATCGGCGGTTCGGTTCTGGCTGCATGCGTGATTGCTGTTATCCTTATCGCGGCGTTGGTGATGGAAAAAAGAAGTAACCGCGAGGCGGATAAAATAGTGAAAAGCGTCGATAGTATCAAGCTGGCCGTCGCTCCTTCGGATGGTGCGCAGAGCAAATTGAAGGGGTCAAGCGTGAAAGAGGGTGAGAGCGACTCCAGCAATTCCAACCTTCACTTGGGTGAGAAAAATTCACCCAAGAAGCTTACCATACTTCCCATGCGAAATTCACCCCAGGCGGGTTGGAAAAAAGAATTGCCGGGAGAGGATTTCAGCAGAGCTGGTGAATACGAGAACACCCGCTGGGAGCAGACCGAAAAACTATTCTTGAAAGTACGCGCCCTCTCGGGAACCTGGGTGGAAGTGCGGATGGATGAGCTAAACAGGGATGAAAGGCTCTTTATGCCCCGGGGTGATACAAGAGTATGGTCGGCCAATGACCGCATCCTGTTGACACTGGGAAACGTGAAAGGGGTGGAGCTCGAGCTTAATGGTGAGAAAATAACCGTTCCAAAGTTGGAAGGGAACGTCCTGCGCAACTATCCCATTACCAGAAATTCCCTGATTGAAGCGCGGTCCGAGCAGGTTAAGACAGACATGTAAAAAAATGCCGTGGCTGAAAGACCGTTGATATTAGGAATAATCGGTTACCCTGTTGGCCATTCGTTATCCCCTTTAATGCATAATGAAGCAATGAAAAGCCGGGGAATCGAAGGCTGCTATCTTCCTTTTGAAGTCAAGCCTGAAGATATCCCTGCAGCGGTGTCCGGGCTGAAAGCACTCAGGGTAAAGGGGGTTAATGTAACTATACCCCATAAGCAGGCGGTAATCGAATGCCTGGATGAGCTGGATCCTGTAGCTGAGGCCGTGGGGGCCGTCAACACCATAAAATTCGAGGGCACAAGCACCCTGGGTTACAATACCGATGGAGCGGGGTTCCTGGCTTCCCTGAAGAGAGACGCCGGGTGGGAAATCCGTGGGAAGAAAGTCCTCGTAATAGGCGCCGGGGGAGCCGCTCGCGGCCTGAGCGTCAAGTTGGCATTGGAGGGGGCTTCAGGGATAGAGGTGACTAACAGGACTCCTGAGAAGGGAGAGGCCCTGGTAAGACATCTTCAGGAAGGGATTTCATACTTTTCCACCCGATTTATCCCCATGGAACCAGAGAAAATCAGGGATTGCCTTTCCAGGGTGGACATAGTGATAAACTCAACTTCTGTTGGAATGGGCGGCGGAAACCAGCTGCCCATATCGCCCGAGGGGATAGAAAGCCGGCACCTGGTCTGCGACATAGTTTATACACCGTTGAAGACCGCTTTCATTAGAGAATGCAAAAAGAAGGGTGCGGCGATATTGAATGGCCTGGGCATGCTCATATATCAGGGTGACCTGGCTTTTCAAATCTGGACGGGGAAAAGTTTCCCCTGCGAAAAAATAAGGCGTATATTAACAGACAAACTACAAACCGCTAAAAGTTAAATTGTTTAGAGTCCATAAAATAGTAAAGCACATCGATCCCATAATATCACCAATATCACTATAAATGAGAGCTTTCCCATAAATCAGGGAGAGGTGAAGGATGCCAGTTTACGTATGGAAAGGCAAGACTCGCGCAGGTGAGGACCGCAACGGAGAGATAGAAGCTGACAGTCAGGATCAGGTCAAGGCGTTATTACGCAGGCAGAACATCATCGCCAGCCAGGTGAAGAGCAAGCCCAAGGACCTCAACATAGCCCTTTTCGGTGGAGGCGTAAAGCCTGAAGAGATGGTAATCTTTACCAGGCAGTTCTCCACCATGATCGATGCCGGGTTGCCTCTGGTGCAATGTCTGCGAATCCTGGAAAGGCAGTCTGTGAATCCCGCTTTCAAAAAGATTATCAGGGAATGCAGGATGAGCGTTGAAGGCGGAACAACTTATGCCGAAGCGTTGAGGAAGCATCCCAAGGTCTTTGACAACCTCTACGTCAACATGGTGGAAGCCGGAGAAACCGGCGGCATTCTGGACATAATCCTGCACAGGCTGGCTGGCTACATGGAAAAGGCCCAGAAGCTCAAGCGAGAGATAAAGGGGGCCATGTTTTATCCCGTCAGCATCGTGCTGGTGTCCATCGTCATAACCATTTTTCTCCTGGTATTTGTTATTCCCAAATTCGCTTCGGTATTCTCAGACATGGGTCAGGAACTCCCGGGCTTGACCCAGATGGTCATAAACCTCAGCGATATGATGAAGAGGTATCTGCCCTTCGGTGCGCCGGTACTTATAGCTCTGGGCATAGGGGGGAAAAAATATTACGATACCGATAAGGGCAGGAGGATCTTCGATAAACTCATACTCAAACTTCCCGTACTGGGCGAGCTCGTGCAGAAGGTATCCGTAGCCAAATTCACACGGACACTTGGCACGTTGCTGAGCAGCGGCGTATCCATCATCGACGCCCTCGAGATCACGGCCAAGACCGCCGGTAATAAAGTCGTCGAGGAATCGGTTCTGGACGTCATAGACAACATAAAGGCCGGTGAGACAATAGCCGGTCCCTTGAGCCAGAAGAAAGTTTTTCCGCCCATGGTGGTCCAGATGATAGAGATAGGCGAGAACACTGGTGCGGTGGACATCATGCTCAACAAGATAGCCGACTTCTATGATGAAGAAGTGGACGCAGCAGTGGCCGCCCTCACCTCCCTGCTGGAGCCTATTATAATGGTGGTGCTGGGCGCCGTCATCGGAGGACTGGTAATAGCCATGTTTCTGCCCATATTCAACATCGCTTCCCTGGCAGGTTAGCATCCTGGTTTTCGCTTGAAGGATACGTCGCCCCGGGGAGGAAGGGTTCGTTTCGGGTGAATGAGGTGCAAGTAGAGAAAAAAATGCTCCGGATGTCCCTTACGGCGGGTCTCATTTCGGCGCTCGAATGAGAATCTTCGAAGTAGATGGTGGGTAAGCATAAAGGCCGTGGCATGAGCGGTAAAGTAATATTTGAGAGAGAGCCTACCGAAGAGGAACTTAAAATTAAGATTCAGTTCCTCATGGCTTTCAGGGTGGTTATGATTACCACCTTTCTGGGTAGCATAATCCTGTTTCGCCCCCCCATCACCGCGATCCCCTTCATTTTCCCTATCAGCATCATAATAGCCGCCACCTACCTGTTGACCATTATCTATGCGGTCATGCTGCCCCGGCTGAAGAAGCTTGTGCGTTTCTGCTATATGCAGATTCTGGGGGATCTTCTGCTGGTGACGGCGGTCGTCTATTACACGGGCGGAGTGGACAGCTTCTTCTCATTTCTGTACATCCTCACCATCATTATCGCCAGCATGATCCTGTATAGAAGGGGAGCCTATCTTTCCGCTTCTGCCGCCAGCATATTTTTCGGCCTGGTAGCCAACCTGGAGTTCTACCATGTGCTGGAACCCAAAAACTATTATCTCGATTTCCTATCCAGCTGGGATAACCAATACCTCCTCTACACCGTCTTCCTTAAAATAGCCGCTTTCTACATGGTTGCCTTCTTGAGCGGCCACCTGGCGGGAAAGCTCAAGAAAACAGGAGAAGAGCTCGAAGAGAGAAGAGAGGACTTCATTGAGCTGAAGAATTTTCATGAGAACGTGGTGCAAAGCATTCAGATAGGGCTGCTGACCATCGATCTGCAGTATCAGATGACCTCCCTGAACCGTCACGGTCAGGAGATACTCGGCCTGAAGGAGTGGGAGGTGTTGGGCAAGTCCTGCAGGGAAATACTGCCACAGGATAAGTTCAGGGAATTATACGATGAATACGCTTACCAACACCCCAGC
>CAYVLI010000151.1:0-1735 GCA_964452105.1 uncultured Nitrospinota bacterium | reverse complement strand
AAAGAGACGGAACGGCTGGACAAGATAATAACGGATTTCCTTTCCTACGCACGCCCCAAACCATCTGAAAAAGAGATGGTGGATATAAACGACATTATCAGAGAGACAGTGGAACTGGTGGGGACAAGACAGGAGCGGCAAGGAAATCGTGTAGATTTTCAGGCCGAACTGAAGGAAGGCTCGCTCCCTGCCATGGTAGACCCTCAGGAACTCAGGCAGGTCTTATGGAACCTCTGTGTTAATTCCGTGGAAAGCATGAAGCAGGGAGGTATTCTAAAAATCAGCACCCGCTTGCAGAATAATAAATTCCTGACCTTCAATCAGGTTCGGGCCCTGAGAAATGCAGCAGTGGATGCCGGCGATGGTGAAAAAAACAGCTACGTTGAGATAGTAGTTGAAGATACGGGCGAGGGGATATCCGATAAAGAGATGCAGAAGATTTTCGATCCCTTCTTCACAACAAAGGAAGCGGGCACAGGGCTTGGACTGGCCATAGCCTATCGTATAATAGAGAAGCATGACGGCTTAATCGATGTGGAAAGCGAGATTGGGAAAGGAACCAGAATGCATGTCTTCATTCCGGTCTTTACCAGCGAGCCATCAGGCGTTGACCATTCCCACCAGCCATAAGGCCAGGAAGAAGGTTAAAAAGAGTCCCCACATGAATGCCCTGCGGCCCCTCTTGTCTTTCTGCTTCAGGTTTATCGCCAGGGCCAGGCCCAGCGCACACAGCACCCATCCCGCGAACCCGATTTCCGTCACCACGCTCCAGCCCACCGACGGCGCCTTGTCCAGCCGGAGCAGGGCAGATGCTTCCTTCCTGCGTTCCGCTTCGGAAGTATTCGTATCTGCTGCGTAAGGTTTCGCCGATGCCTCGAGGTTGGCGATTTTCCCTTCGACCCGTTTCAGCCAGCCTTTGTATGGAGTATACAAACTCCGGACGCTCATGATAGCCCCCCGTGCATCTCTAAAAGCCTCCAATGCCAGGGCCCTTTCACCCCGGTTTTCCCAATCCACACCCATTTTCCACATGGCCTCAAGGGATTTTCGAGCATAAGGGTTGAAAGGCAGATACCATCGCAGGGCGAGGTTGTAGTGCTCAAGGGCCTGTTCCCGCTTGCCCGATCTTTCAAAGCTTGCGGCCATCTTATGTTCGGCAGCCGAGCGCACGTAAACCTTAGCCATAAGAGTAGCGGTAAAAAATACTATGATGAAAACGACTAACTTCCCCTTCATTCCTGAGTCCTTTTAAGATGATGAGTCTTCAGCGGAGGAAGCCTTTTCAGGATAAAGCCCCCTGTAGTATAAGCTATCCAGGTTGTTCTCCTTTGAGCCACAGGGCCAGCATCAGCAGCGTCCACAGCTTCTGTCCGTGGTCCCTGCGTCTGGCTACCTGGTGTTCGTCCAGCAGCTTCTCGACGTAGTCCAGTTCAAAAAGATCTTTCAGGTTACTGAGGAGAGTGGTTCTGACGTAACCCCTCAGCTCTTCCCTGAACCAGCGGCCCACAGGCGCCTGGAAGCCATGCTTGGGTCTCTCTATTATATCTGCAGGCAGGAGCCCCCTCGAAGCTCTCTTCAGAATATGTTTCAATTTAGAGCCTTTAACTTTTAGTCTAAGGGGAATGGTTGCTACGAACTCCTGAAGCTTGTGGTCCAGGAACGGCGACCTTACTTCGAGTGAATGAGCCATGCTCATGCGGTCAACCTTGACCAGTATGTCATCCGGCAGATAGAA
>CAYVLI010000150.1:1658-6611 GCA_964452105.1 uncultured Nitrospinota bacterium | reverse complement strand
GCTCCGGAAGTAATACGCATCTTCAGCGGTGTGGTGGAGAAGGTGCCGGCGAAGCTCCTCATGGTGGGTAACGGACCGGATCACGGCAACTGCATAAAGTTGGTAAGAGACCTGGGTCTCTCCGACAGGGTGCATTTTCTCGATTTCGTGCCGGATGTCAGCAGGATATTATCCGTGTCAGATCTGTTTCTCTTCCCCTCCGAGCTGGAATCTTTCGGACTGGCAGTCCTGGAGGCGATGAGCTGCCGCTTGCCCGTGGTGGCCAGCAGGGTAGGGGGGATGCCGGAAGTAGTAAGGCATGGTGAATCGGGCTACCTGGAGGAGCCCGGAGACGTAGGCGCGATGGTCGGCAGGGTTGTCGAAATCCTCTCGGACACTAATCTTGCCAGGCAGATGGGAGCGGCGGGGCGATCCATTGCCAGGGAGAGATTCGCCTTGAAGGATATAGTGAAGATGTACGAAGAATTTTACTTCTCCGTGCTGGGGGTATGAGTCGCTTTTTTGAGTTGAAGACGCTTGAAAGCTTCGGCGTATTTGTAGTCGCTTTTCCTGCCGTTGGCTTCCGCCCATTCCCTTACCCTGTAAGACCAGTGCGGCGAAATCTCGACCTGGCTCTTGTGCTGGGCTATGGCTTCCATCTTCAGCTCAAGGGTCTCAGTTACGTCCACAAAGAAATCGGGCTCATCGGGAAATGTGAACAGCAGTTCCGAGGGTTCGTGGGGATTTATACCCACGGCGAGTTGTTCGGGAACGAAAAGGTGGTCCCTTGCCGAGACCACAGCGTCCATTACGGTTATTCCCACCGCCCTGTGGTCGGGGTGTATCAGGTAATGCCTCCAGGGGTCGTGGGTGAGGATTACGTCCGGCTGGAAGCTCCTTATCAGAAGCGAGAGCTGATTCCTGAAAGCCAGGGTGGCTTCCAGCTCGCCATCCTGATGGCGAAGGAATAAGACTTTATTCACACCCAGTGCCTTGGCTGCAGCCTCCTGCTCTTTCTCTCTTATATCAGCCAGGCGATGGGGGGACATATCGAAATCTTTGCTGCCCTTGTTGCCCGCAGTGCATACGATGTAATTGACCTGGCTGCCATCCTGTATCCATCTGGCGATTGAACCTCCCCCTCCCAGTTCGGCGTCGTCGGGATGTGCCACTATGACCAGGTATTTTCGGGAATTATTGTTGCCGGGATTATTCATAAAAGCTTTATCTCTTTCGTTCACGGTTTAATGTCGCTTCTATTGACTGAGTTCGTGTTCGTCTTCGCCTTCCCTGCTGCAGGCGTTTGCCTGCAAGAGTTCATTATATACCGAAAGCAGCTTGGTGGCGACGGTCTCCCAGCCATACTCTTTCGCTGTCTTCATGCCTGTTTTTCCGAGCCTGGCTCTGGTTTTTTCATCGTTGAGCACATTCCTGACCCTGTCCGCCAGCTCCTCCGGTTCTCCATGGGTAACCAGGTATCCGTTCTCTCCGTCGCTAATGGTGAAGGGGAGGCCTCCTACTCTGGAAGCCACCATGGGAGTGCCGCAGGCCATGGCCTCGAGGGCCACCAGGCCGAAGGACTCGTAGTGGGAAGGCAAAACGCAGACATCCGCCGCTGAGTAATAATAGGGCAATTCTTCCTGATGAAGTGGGCCCAGGAATTTCACCTGTTCTGTAATACCCATCCTTGCAGCCATATTCTTGAGCCTGTTTATCTCGACAGAGGTAGGAGAGCCGCCGTTTTTATTGTCCCCTCCCACCAGCAGGAGCTTCAGCGAGCGGCCTCGATGCGCTTTGTCATTTTTCAAAATGGCAAATGCTTTTATGAGAGTGTCCAGTCCCTTGATAGGCTCTATCCTCCCCACGAAGAGGAGTATTTTTTCATGGTCCAGGTCGAGGTGTTCCCTGGCTTTTCCTTTAGGGATGGGTCTGAACAGGTTGATATCCACCCCGCAGGGTATCACCCGGATTTTTTCCATCGATGCTCCGTAGAACCAGTTCATCTGGGCCTTTTCCAGAGCGCTGGCAGCAACTACCAGGTCTGCCAACAGTATGATTTTTTGCTCAGCTTTTACCCGTTTTTGCGGTTCTCTGTTTATCCTCCCCCCGGATACCATGTTCTTGAGCTTGCCCAGAGTGTGAAACATCTGGATGAAGGGGACTCCCCAGTTTTCCTTGAGTTTATTTGCTACCAGGCCAGAGAGCCAGTAGTGACTGTGGATCAGGTCGTAGCCCCCTTTTTCTTCTTCTGCAAATTTCAGGACGCCTTGAGTGAATTCTTCTATATGGTCGGCCACGAGCTCTTTTGCGTAGGGTTCTACTTTTCCCGCTGGAAGGTGTATCACTCTGACGTTATCCCTGATACTCACCACACGGGGCAAGCTGGGGCTTTTAGACCTGGTAAAAATGTCCACACTCACGCCCCTCCTGCCCAGCTCTTTGCTTACTTCGCGTATGTAAACGTTCATACCCCCCGTTTCCTGACCTCCCAGGGGGGCAAGGGGACAGCTATGTATGCTTATGGTCGCAATCCTGCTCATAATATCTCTTCAGTCTCCGTTACCGAGAAGCAGCGGTCTCTTTTAAACGTACCCTCAGAATAATCGGTAATTCCGTAATAAGGTATATATCATTCTTCAACAGGGTATCTGTTAATCATCATTGTTCAAATTGAAAGACTTTGAGGATATAATACTATCTCAAGGGGAAATAATTATACTGTAAACGTGGGAATCCCTTGCTCCTAACCTGTATTTGTAATCCTCGCCGCCTCTCAAAAGATCATATTTACGGTAGCCCTCTTCTATGGAGTCTCTTATAGAATGTCCGATGATGGCTATACCCGCGCTGTAAGCAGACAGCGAGGGGTCGAAGCCGCTGTTGTACAGGTATATGCCGTCTCGATACTTGAAGCTCAGGAGCGAAGCCGCCCTTTTCCCCTGTATCATCAGGAAAGACAGTTCCAGCCATCCGTTGTCATGAAACCTTGAGGCGAAATCGAAGAAGAATTTTCTTCTGCCATCTTCCATAAACTCTTCTTTTTCTTTACGGCTTATGCTGTGCAGCCGGAAGAAATCTTCGAATTCTTCGTCCAGATTATCATGCCATGCAATTATGTGTCTCTTGTCCCCGCCTGCACTGCTCGCCTTGCGCATTTTTCTACGTAGTTCGTGGCGGTTCTTCCTGCTCAATGTGGATAGATATTCGTCCCAGGTGGATGGCAAGTCTATGTAAGGACATACTTCTTCTTTTTCCACAATCGCTTCGAGTCCGAGTTCCCTGGCCGCTTTGGGCATGAATTTCAGGGTCGGCGAGCCGGAGGGAATGTTGTGGAGTTCAAGGGATTCCCAGCCGTGGTAGTCTTCCCGCAGGTAGTTCATTAAAGCCATGCAGACAGATTCTTCGCTCCCTAATTTGCATATCAGATCCAGGTAATCGCTGAGGTCTATCCCTCCCACAAGCTTGAGGATGCGCCTTCCGTCCCTGGGTTGATTGCTGTAAAGGGGGGCTATTCCGGACAACATGCCTTCTCCATCATAGAAGGCCAGAATCAGTAGTTCCCTTCCGTCACCGAAAGAGTCCCACCAGGACAGGTTCCATTCCAGGGTCTGGAATATGCTGGCCCCATTATTATTTTCGAGCAATTCCGCCCAGCCTTCCTTCAGTTTGTGAAAGCCCGATTTATCCGTATAACAGTCCAATTTCAAAACTGGATATTCCTCGTTATTTATGATCTAAGGTGATTGCGCGCCTCATCAATTGATTTCTTTCGGTGTTATCCATGGTACAAAAGTAACATCCGCCTCATCGGAGGGGTTTTTGGAGCCATACTTATAGAGGGCGAAGTTCAGAATTTTTGTTATTCCTATGGTCTGAAAATGGTAAAAACCGGCCCTGGCGATACCCCTTCTTGAAGCAATATTTTCTTCGACGGTAAAAATAAGCGCTCTCCCATACCCCTCTTGCTTAAAATGCTCTAATTGTCTGCTTAAAATGGCCGGGTAAAGAGCCTTTCCCCTCCACTCCTCGATGGTGAACGCATCATAGAGATAAATTTCACCTTCCTGTAATTCTATTGCTTTGCAGAGCTCTTCGACGCACTCAATCTTGGTGCTCACCCAGACATAAGAGACTATTTGGCCATCCGCCCTCGCCACCCAGCACGACTCGCCCTGGCTGAAGCGCCATTGGATAAGCATCGGATCAGTGAACTCATGCAGATGGTCTATATCCTTCGAGTCCGCCCCAATGATTTGAAATTCCACTTTTGCCCGAGGGTCGACAATCTCTACCGGGTCAGAAAAGCGAAAGGCATGGAGACACAGCTTTACTCTCAGTAGTATGGGAAAAGGGTCTGCTAACAGAGCGAAGCGACAGCCGGGGGACGGACCCGTCTCTCTGGACGACATTTTCTCCCCCGTATTATAGGTAAATAACTTGTATTAGTCTGGTTTTATGCATTATATTCTGGTTCTGCGCGGGGTTTTCTCATCTATTTTGAACATAAATTAACACAATAGTTTCATTTGTCAAATTTAAAACAGGTCTACGGTTTTGAACACCCTTAAATTCAAAATTTGTCTGAAATTTATCATTCTATCAGGGAGGGAAGCTTGAACTGAGTCATCGGCCGGGGTACATATCTCTGCATGAAAAAGGAGAACTGGTGAAAAGGGGAAGGGCACTGATGTCCATGCTGGAGGACTGTACCCTTTGCCCCAGGAAATGCAGGGTGAATCGTATGGCTGGAGAATTCGGCGCATGCATGGCAGGCGCGCAGGCGATGGTTTCATCCGTCTTTCCCCACTTCGGGGAAGAGCCTCCTCTGGTCGGTTACAAAGGCTCAGGGACCATCTTCCTCACCCACTGTAACCTGCACTGTCTCTTCTGTCAGAATTTCGATGTCAGCTTTGAGGGGCGAGGGAAAGAGCTGACGCCGGTGCAATTGGCCGAGCAGATGATGTATCTCCAGGG
>CAYVLI010000150.1:0-1558 GCA_964452105.1 uncultured Nitrospinota bacterium | reverse complement strand
ACCGCCGAACTGATGAAGTTCATACACGATGAGATATCGCCCGACTCCTACGTCAACATCATGGCCCAATATCGCCCCTGCTTCAGAGCCCATGAATTTCAGGAGATAGATCGGCGCATAACGACGCAAGAGCATAGGGAAGCGGTTGCTGCCGCCAGAGAGGCAGGTTTGAAAAGAGGTTTCTAAGGCTCCTGAAGGGTTCGTACGCAGGTTCAACGGCTTAAAAATCAATTCTTCCTGAAATAACGTTTTCCCCATTTATCCCACTACAAGAAGCCTTATGAAGATGTATAGAACAAGCACCTGGCGCAGCGGCAGCACGGGTATCTTTCCCACGGGCAGGAAATTGTTGAACAGGAAAAGGAGGAAAAAGGCCAGGGAAAAAGGCCCCGGCCCCCTGAAAATCAATGCCGCGAAGATGATGAACTCGGTGTACCTGTCCGCTGCCCAGTCCACCTCGGGCCTGTTTACTCCGTAGCGTCTGGCCATGGCTCCGTCCACCACGTCGAAGAACAGCCCGGCTATCAAAAGCAATAACGCCCATAACCAGGCTCCCAGCAGTATTGCAGAGGAAGTGGCGAAGCACAACCACATGCTCACCCGAGTCGCTTCGTCCGGGTGCATGCGAACGTTGTTCAGGACGATGTCTGCGGCTGTTTTTCTGAAGCCTTTTACAGCGCCAAGAATATCCATAGGAATATGCCGCTTACGGCTATTTCCTGAGCCGCCCTCAGACGCAGGTTCTTCCCGAAATCTATGGGCTGATGCTCCTTGATGTGTTTGAACGGCACGGAATAGCCGGAGATGAAATCCAAAAAAAGGTGGTAGGAGACGCACAGCAGCCAGAGCTTGCCCAACCACGGCAAAACCACCAGCAGGGCTAATCCCGCTATGGCAAAGAGCGTGCACCCGAGCAATTCGTGTAATACGGTTCTGGCTTCCCTGAATCCCCCTTCCTCGAAACGCCATGTTTTGAGCTTTAAAAGGTGGTCAGCATCAGGGATGAGGGAAAAAAGGATGGGAAGCACCAACGGCTTCCCGGGGAAAAACTTGCTCAGCCCCAGGCCCACTATGGTGTGTGTAATTATGGTCATTCAGTTTTTTGTTCGGGCGCTTTTTCGCCTCGGGTTACCAGTTTTTTGACTCCGCTGCCCGCTTTTTTAAAGTCATTACCGATTCCCTTGATAGTTCCACAACCGCTGGTAACACCAAGGAAAGCCACAATCGACAGCACTATCGCAAACCTCTTCAAGAATCTCCTCATAACCTTTTCCCGCTCCTAAAAGTACTGACGTGGATTAAGAAACGAATAGCTTTTAACCAGCTACGATTCATTGTAGAAAGAATTATACACTATTTGGCGAGCATAGTTTAAGGGTAAAATAACCTAAGTTCGTTATAGTGGCCAATTTTAAAGTGAGGTTTGGGGGGGAGGCTCAGCTTAAGCCGGGCTATTTTATAAGACGGCGATGCACCTGGTTTGCGGCCACGAAGAAGAACAGAACGCCGAAAGCGGCCATCCACAACATATCCAGTATTATAACCGGGCCGGATGATC
>CAYVLI010000149.1:0-6618 GCA_964452105.1 uncultured Nitrospinota bacterium | reverse complement strand
CCGGCTTCCTGGAAAAGGTCTATGAAAATGCCCTGACTCATGAATTACGCAAGACCGGGCTCGAGGTGAAGCAGCAGCATGTTATTCAAGTTAATTACGATGATATTATAGTCGGAGATTACGTAGCTGATTTAATAGTAGAGGACAAAATTCTAATAGAGCTTAAAGCAGTCAAAACCTTAGACGATATTCATCTGGCCCAATGTCTTAATTACTTGAAAGCAACGGGACTAAAAATCTGTCTCCTGCTCAACTTCGGCAAACCCAGGCTTGAGGTTAAACGCATAGCCCTTTAAACCGATCAATATCAGTGTTCATCCGTGTCCATCTGTGGTTCCATACAAATATTAAAACTGTAGCTTCTCAACAAACCCTCATCCCCCGCCTGTGGCGTTTATAAAAAGAAACCACAGAAGGTAGCGGTAAAGAGAGACCTTCGGCGCATAAGCCATGCCCGGAATAATGATAAAAAAATATGCAGTAAACAGAATTCTACTGTTGCTTTCTCAGACAGCCGAAACTATATAGAATATCAATATTATGGTTCCCCATTCCCTTTTGTGGGAAGCGGGATGGCTCTGGGATGGCTTTCCCTTTCCACCGGACTCCATCAGGTCGAATATATTATGGAGAGACGGGAGAAGGGGGAGGAAACTAAAAGGAAGGGCATACCCAAATGGCTGTGAAGAAAAAAGCAAGCGCCAAGAAAACAGCAGCAAAGAAAACGGGAGCCAAGACCAAGGCCGGCGCCGCCAAGAAGAAGAAGTAACAATCCGCCTTTTCCCACCTCGTGAGGGGTTTCTCGCTTTTAACCGAACGGCTTGCTTCCGGATTCCGATTTTTTCCACTCACGAGGTGGGAAAACCAAATTTGAAAGACTTATTACTTCTTAGAATTCCTTCCAATCTGAGATAAGAAAGCGGCTTCCCTGTGCGGCCGCTCATCTCACAGGGCAAAGCCCTTCTTCGATCCATACAAAAATACCACCCCCTTGTGGGGGGGCGGTATTCGTTACTCAGAGCTGATTTGCAGGCGGTCAGCTACCTGGGCAAACCGAGGCCTCTACCTGAGATAATCAGCCTCTGGACCTCGTTGGTGCCACCTGCTATGGTATGGGCTACAGTCTGCCGGAACATGGCCTCTATTCTTCCCTGGGCCGGGGCATATTTGGAACCCATCTGCAACTGGCCGTATAGCCCCATTATCTGTGTCCCGACGTGTGCGATGCGCTGGGCGAGTTCGCCTCCGTACGCCTTGCACATGGAGGCTTCATGATTGGGAATTATGCCCCTGTGCTGCATGGAAGCGACCCTGTACGAAAGCAGCCTGGACATACACAACTCCGTTTCGAGCCTGGCCAGTTTCTGCCTGATAAGCGGGTCGCTGGTAAGTGACTTCCCGTTAATCTTCACGTTTTTCGCGTAGTTAAGTATGTCCTCCAGCGCCCTGCGGCACGCTCCGATGGTGGTGAGCCCGGAGCGTTCGAAGTCGAGTGTGGTGGTCATGTGATACCAGCCCCTGTTTTTCTCGCCCAGCATGTAGTCCGCCGAGACCCTGACGTCCTCGAAAAATGTCTCGTTGACGCGGCCGCCACCCAGCGTGTACAGCGGCCTCACCGACAATCCGGGAGATTTCATGTCCACCAGGAATATGCTCAGGCCCTTGTGCTTGGGGACGTTTGGGTCTGTCCTGGTGGCCAGAAAGACGTAATCGCTGAAGTGGGCGTTGGTGGTGAAAATCTTCTGCCCGTTGATAACATACTCATCACCGTCCTGAACCGCCCTGGTCTGTAACGAGGCCAGGTCCGAGCCGGAGTTGGGTTCACTGAACCCCTGGCAGAAGAGAATCTCGCCGCTGGCTATCCTGGGCAGGAACTCCTTCTTGAGCTTCTCTGAACCGTAGGTGATAATGGAATTGCCGACGATATTTACTGTAAGTCCGTAGCCGGCCATGGGGACGCGATAGTATCCCACCACCTCGTTGAATATGCCCATCTCGAGATGCCCGAAACCGGAGCCGCCGTACTCTTTGGGCCACTGAAGCCCCAGCCATCCCTTCTTTCCCATATCCTCGTAAAGTTCAGGGTCGTGGGCGTTCATGAGCTCGCCCTGAGATTCTATTTTCGCTATCCTCTCGGGCGTCATCACCTGTTCGCACCATTCGGTGACCTCTTTCTTCAAAGCTTCCTGCTCGGGTGTAAAACCGAAATCCACGGCTATTTCTCCTTTCCCTTGTTATAAGATAAGCCTTCTTTACTCTACCAGCGGACAGGTGTAGTGGATAGTATGGTTTCGTCGATTCACAATCTCATGTAATTGCCATCCGATACAGCTATTTTAGAGAAGACTGCCGCATTGTCAAAGGATTTTTTGCTTATTATGAACGCGGGCAAAAATAAGGAACGCTGCTCATACCCACGCCCTTGCTTAAACCACTCTTCCGGATGACAGATAGCATGAAACGGGCAGGGCAAGCACTGCCCCTACGATAAATCCAATTATGCAAGGGTCAATAGGAGCGGATGTTGTAGCCTTTTTTGAGTTGGGGATCGCTGATGGGGAGTATGGGAAAGTAGCGCATGAAGACGAAGAAGGCCAGCATGACTGCTCCCAGGAAACCGAGGGTGACCAGGCCTTCCATCCAGCCAAACGGGAAAGTCCCTTCTTTCCACAGTGAGGGAACTATCATCAGGAACCGCTCGAACCACATGCCCCCTAAAATAATGAGGGCAACAACGAACAGGCGTTTGGGGTGACGCTTGATGCGCTTGGGTATAAGCGCAAAGAAAGGTATGAGTATGGCTACTATCATGACGAAGATGGAGAGGTTCCTCCAGGGCTGCGTGTACACCCTAATCAGGATGAAGCTGCTCTCATGCTGCAGGTTCCCGTACCAGATAACCAGGTATTGAGACCAGAGGAAGTCTCCGGTGAGTATGCTGAAGCCGAACATGAACTTGCCCAGGTCATGCAGATGGTCTATGGTGATGTATTCTTCGAGCCCGTAATGCTTCCTCATGATAATGGCCAGGATAGCCAGGAAAGACAGCCCTATATAAAGGTTGCCGATAAAAAAGTACCCGCCGAAGAGGGAGCTGTACCAGTAGGGGTCCAGGGACATGACCAGGTCCACCGATAGGAGAGAAAAGATAAAGGCGTACATGACGATAAATACCACGGAGAGTATGGAGAGGATCTCATGGCTGCGCTTCTGCTCCGCCTCCAGACCTCTCCAACCCCTTATAAGGGTCCGCTTAAATCCTTTTTCCTGGCCGTTGCCTTGTTCGTGCAGCATTCCGATATCGATTCTCAGGGAGAAGTAGAGGTAGGCTATTCCCAGCGCGCCCAGGACTATTATGCCTATGAGGTCCCTGGTGAAGAGAAACGGGAAATTGAGCCAGTTCTTTTGCACTTCTACGGGCTGATCCAACCAGGTGAAAATATAGTGGCGTCCCAGGATAAAAAGGAAAAAGAGCACGAAGGAAATCGGCAGGAAGGTAGAGATACCTTCGGAGATCCTTTTCATGGGGACGCCCCACTTCCCATTGGCGATATGCATTATGGCCGAAAAGACTACCCCTGCCTGGGCTATTCCGGACCAGAACAACATGTTGACCAGGAAAACCTCCCATGCCCTGGTGGGATGCGGCCCTGTGGCGCCCAGCACGAAACCGATCACACCGACAATAACGAATATCACCGCCACTATCGTCATATTCCGCGGCATTCGAAAGGGCATCTTTGCCACTGCTTCATTGTTCAACTCGTTGTCCCTCATTTCCCCTGCAGCTTCCGCAGGTAGTTCACGAGATCCCACCTCTCACGGGGAGTCGTGTCTTCTCCGTAGGGAGGCATAACTGCGCCCCCTTCTCTGATGGTTGCATATATAAACCCGTCACTCCTCTGCTTAAAGAATTCAGAGGTCAGATCGGGCGGTGGAATGAACTTCTTTGCGACCGGCCCGCCGCCTTTAGCGTCCTTACCGTGGCAAACGGCGCAATAGATATGGAACAATTTATTTCCGACGGCAATCGACTTCTCTGTAGGCTCAACAGGGTTTTTGAGTTTTTCATCCGCTTCGAGCTTGCTCATGGGTATCTCGCCGCCCTTGACGGGGAGGGTCCCCTCGGGGGGGGTAAGCAGCAGCTCTCCCGGCCTGATGGACGGCTGGTCATGCATATCCTTGGACCAGGGCCAGCTATAGGCCTGGCCCCGCAACCCCATGAAGAGGAATCCCATAACAAGTAACAGAATGGCAATTCTTACCCGTACCCTACTCAAGACTGACCTCTTCCGCATGATGTTGCCGGAGTATGCCTTCAATTGCACCGCTGTTTTCCTCAGAGCATCTAACGGCTATTCCGAACCTGTCTTCAGCGAACCTTTGATTGAAGCTTTCCTTCCTCATGCTCCTCGGCAGCTTTGATAGGGCAAGGAAAGCTATTACCGTAAACAGGCCTCCGAGGAGAATAGTCAGCTCGAAGCCTATGACGTAGAAAGGTATGAAGGAAACGATGGGCTTCCCTCCCACTATAAGCGGCAAATAGATGGCCGTCCCCACCGTCAGGGCCAGCCCGACTATCCAGCCCAGGATGCCTCCCGTCAAGGAATAGTATCCCACGGCGCTTTCAGCGCCCTCCAGAACCTCATCTATTTCATGATTAGGCACCGGTGTATATATGGTGAGGTTATTGTGCCCTTTGCCGCGCAGGTCTTTTACCGCTTCTATGAGCGAATCCAGGTGCTCGTAAACCCCGGTTATCAAAGCGCCGCCGTTATTCATCTTACTCCGGATTCCTCCTGGGTGCGGGCATATCCTCCTTTGTCTCTGCAATGGAGACCGCCGGGAATATTTTTATAAAAATCAGGAAGAGCATGAAAAACCAGCTAAAGGAGCCTATCAATATAGATAATTCCGTAGCCGATATTTTATAGAGTCCCCAGTTGAAGGGGATGAAATCATAGGAGAGGGAACCCACCACGATCACGAATCGCTCGAACCACATTCCGACGTTTATCAATATGGAGATGACTATCATGGCGGTGAGGTTTCTTCGCATCCTCCGGATAAAGAAGAGGAGGGGGACCAGCGAGTTAAAGAGCAGCATGGCCAGGGCTTGTGGCGCATAAGCGCCGAAGGAGCGATAGAAGAATGTCCCCTGCTCGAATACGTTGCCGCTGTACCAGGCTATGAAATATTCAAAAGCATAAGAATAGCCCATTATGAGACCGGTGACTATTATCAACTGGGCCAGCTTCTCCAGGTGGTCGAGCTTGATGAAGGTATCCAGCTTTGCATATTTTCGAAGCGGTATGAGAAGGGTGAGCACCATGGCCAGGCCTGAATGAATTGCTCCGGCCACGAAGTAGGGGGCGAATATGGTGCTGTGCCAGCCGGGTATTATGGACATGGCGAAGTCCCATGACACGACGCTGTGCACCGAGACGACCAACGGTGTCGCGATTGCGGCCATGAGCAGGTAGGCTTTCTTATAGTGTCTCCACTGCTTTGCCGTACCGCGCCAGGGAAGAGTCAGCAAGGAATAGAGCGTCTGCTTCCACCACGGGCCCTTGTTCCGGAGCGCGGCCAGGTCTGGAAGCATGCCCAGGAAAAGGAAGAGGAAGCTGATTATGAAATAGGTGCTAACGGCGAACACATCCCACATGAGAGGGGAGCGGAAGTTGGGCCAGAGCATGCGCTGATTGGGATATGGGAGGAGCCAGTAGAAGAACCAGACTCGCCCCAGGTGTATCAAGGGAAAGAGGCCCGCCGTCATCAGGGCGAAGATTGTCATGGCTTCGGCGCTTCTGTATACCGAAGTCCTCCATTCGGCTCTGAGCAGATATAGTATGGCAGAGATAAGCGTTCCCGAGTGCGCGATACCTACCCAGAATACGAAGGTCGCGATGTACACGCCCCAGCCCACGGGGTTATTGAGACCGGTGACTCCCATGCCTAACTGGGCCTGTCTATGCCACATATAGGCGCCTACGATTACTCCCAGAAAACATAGAGCAAGCAAACCTAAATATCGTTTGCTCGGCTTTTCCATGGTGTCCACGACACCCTGGTCCACCTGGGTGTAGGTGAGCGTTTCCCTCTCCATGCTCTCTTATTCTCCTCGTTCGTACAACACTTTCTTAAGGTAGGTGATCGCAGGCGTTGTGTTCAACTCTTCCAGCACATGGTAACCTCGCTCATCCTTTGACAGGCGTGATACCACGCTCTTCTCGTCCTTAAGGTCGCCGAAGGTTATGGCCCCTGTGGGGCAGGTCTGGGCGCATGCGGGAATGATCTCGCCGTCCTTTACCTTGCGGCCTTCATCTTTGGCCCTGTTCTTCGCTTCCACGATGCGTTGTATGCAGAAATTACATTTTTCCATCACACCCCTGGAACGCACGGTTATGTCGGGGTTCAACTGCCAGTTTAGAGGCTCGGGCCACTTCCACTCAAACCAGTTGAACCGTCTGGCCTTGTAGGGGCAGTTGTTTGAGCAGTATCGCGTCCCCACGCAGCGATTGTAAATCTGGGCGTTCAGCCCTTCCGGGGTGTGATAGGTTGCATAAACGGGGCAGACCGGTTCGCAGGGGGCATCATCGCATTGCTGGCAAAGCATGG
>CAYVLI010000148.1:0-6684 GCA_964452105.1 uncultured Nitrospinota bacterium | reverse complement strand
CCCATCGACGAAGGCGCCATACTCATCGAATATGTAATGCCGCCCGGGACATCGCTCCCCGAGAGCAATCGAATAGGAAGCGCCCTGGACCACATCGCCCTCGCCCATCCCGATGTATCGAGCGTTTATCGCCGCACAGGATCGCCGCTAAGCGGTTATCAGGTCGAGGGAGTGAACAAGGGCGAGATAGTCATCAAACTGAAACCCAGGACCGAAAACAGGGGCTCTGTCACTGAGATAATGGATGCATTCAAAGAGGCTTATTCCAGGGTCGGCGGAGCGGTGTTTCTTTATCACCAGCCGACGCAGGAAAAGATCGACGAAAGCTTCTCCGGCCTGCCCGCGATGTTCGGGGTCACCATTTACGGGACAGATCTGGATGAGATGGTTTCCATCGGCAACAAGGTGGAAAATATTATGGCCCGAGATCCGGTCGTGGCTAATATAGTAAACAATACCAAAATCAAGGCGCCTCAGATAAGTGTTCGGATAAATTATCCGAAGCTGGCCCTATATGGTGTGAAAGCGAAAGACATCCTGGATACGCTTCAGGCCGCTCAGGCGGGGGTAGAGGCGGCGCGTATAGTAAAGCAGAGGGAAGATATTGCGATCCTTGTGAAGCTGGACGTGAAAAAAACGCCCGATATCATGAGCATTAAACGATTACCCATCATTACCGACAAGGGCAACGCTATTCCACTTGAGAGAGTAGCGGATGTGGAAATCTCGCGTGTTCCGGCCTCGATTACCAGGCTCAACGGACAAAGGGAGATTACGCTTCTGGCGGAAGTGGACGGCAGTATAACTTCGCTGGTAGCAAGGCTTCAAAAACAATTTAGTTCCCTTAAACTGCCCGAAGGCTACAGCATAGATTTCAGCGGACAATATAAGGTTGTCATGGAAGCAGCCATGGAAATCCTGTATGTGCTTTTGTCGGCGATAGTTTTGATCTACCTGATAATGGTCATGCAATTCCGTTCCTGGCTGCAGCCGTTAATCATCCTCCTGACTATACCCATATCTCTGGTGGGAGCGCTCATCGCCCTGTTTTTGAATCACCAGGGGCTTGATATATCCGTGGGTATGGGAGCCGTTACCCTTGTGGGGATAGCCGTCAATAATGCGATAGTGCTTCTCGATTACTCCAACAGAAATATGGCTTCTGGCAAAACCCTCCAGGAATCACTGCTCGACGCTGCATCGGTACGGTTGCGCCCTATACTTCTTACCGCTTTGACGACCATTGCAGCGCTGCTCCCTATAGCTATAGGACCCGCGACGGGCTCGAATATTTTTCAACCTTTCGCAGTAACGGTGATAGGTGGGTTGATATCGGGGACGCTGGGGACTTTAATCGTAGTGCCGACAGTGGCTATGCTTTTTCTTAGACGCTTCGCTTTGGAGCCTGTCAAGGGTTGACAGGTTACTTGGCAGTCGTTTGTATCGGATAACGGTCAGACATGTGTTCGCCGGTTTCGAAGCGTTTCAGGAGTGATGCTTTCATGTTTCCGATGGAGAAACAATGGTGAGGGAGGGTGAAGGGCATGGATACGGAAGAGCTACTTAAGAATATCAGGCAGGAGTTGTCCCGGGTAGAAGATAAAATCCGGGAACATCCATACGTCAAAGCGGTGGAGAGGGGCAGTGTCGCCAGGGATAGGTTCAAGAATTTCATTTGTGAACAGCGGTACATCATCAGCAGCGACCTGCGGGGGATGGCGTATCTGGTCTCCCGATTTGGAGAAGACCCGGAGCGGCAGTTCTTCATCAACGCGCTGGATGGAGAGAAGGCCGCCCTGGAAGCGCTCTACCTTCTGGCCGAGGCGCTGGAAGTGGAGCCGGAGGCCCTGATGGACTACGAACCAGCGCCGGGCGCGCAGGCTTACCCTTCCTACATGGCCTGGCTGGCGCATTATGGTGAGGCGGCGGAGGTGGCGGGTGCTTTCGTGGTGAACTTTCCTGTCTGGGGGGAAGTATGCGGCAGGATTAGCACTGCGCTCAAAGAAGGGTATGGCCTGCGGGAAGCCGACGTTGGTTTTTTCGATCTCTTCGCCTCGCCTCTCGAGGATTTCGGACGGAGCGCTTTGGAGGTGGTGGGAAAAGGCCTGGACAGAGGCGTTGATCCGAAACGGATCAGGCGCTCCGCCAGGCTCCTTCAGGCGTGTGAGCTGATGTTCTGGGATGCCATGAACGAGGAATTACACGAATCTTAAGGGAAAATGTTTTGCCTGCATGGTTACACTCCAGCGGCGCTTGCCGCCTTCCTCATGCGGAGGCAGGTGAGTATGGACACTGTACTCGCTATGCTGAAGATGGACATCACGGCGAAGGATACCTTGTAGGAGCGGGTGGCGTCCCACACCATCCCTATCAGCCACGGTCCTATGAAAATCCCTGCATTGAGCATGGTGTTGACTATACCGTAAGCTATGCCCAGCCGGCCCGGTTTCACCAGGTCGTGTACGAGAGCATAGACGGGCGCGGGAACGAAGGACTGCACGACGCTCAGTATCAACATGAGGACTATTATTTGCTTGAATAACGGGGAAACCAGGGGTATCAGGGCGGCCATGGCGATGCAGCCCGCCCCTATGAGGATTTCCTTTCGGCCGTATCTGTCCGAGATGTGTCCTATGATCGGTATGACGGCGATGGCTGCCCAGAACCACATGCTCGATACGAATCCCGCCTTTGCGTCTGTATAGCCGCGGTGCACTAAATACTGGTGCGAAAAGGTTAGGAAAGAGATAACCGTGGCGTTGAAAAACATCCAGGCGATGCTCACCAGCCAGATGGGAGCGCCCAGGTCTTTGAGACCGCCGCTCTCCTTCTTACTTTGGGCCTTAAAGGTTTCCCTGGGCATATCATGGTTTGAGATGTAGCGGAAGAATATTGCCAGGGCTGCGATCCCCAGCAAAGGGCCCAGAGTGAGCGGCAGATGCCAGCCCGCGGCTCCTGCCATGGCGCCCATGGTCATGAAGGGTATGATGGTGCCCACGGGCATGGCCGTGTTGAGGAGGCCCATGGCCACTCCAACCTCTTTTCCATGGAAGACGTGGGCAAGCATCTGAGGAAATATCACCAGCATGGTCATCCCGCCTGCGCCTGCTATGAGGCGGCCGATTATCATCAATTCGTATGATTCTACCAGGGCCGCCATTAAGCCGCCTGCTATCATGAGCACCAGGCTTCCCGCTACGGTGAACCTGACCCCCCACATCCCCAGGAAGAACCCTCCGGGGATGGATATTATGAGACCGGGCAGCGCAAAGATGCTCATCAGCAATCCTGCGTTGGCATGGTTTAACTGAAGATCCTGTATGACGAATCGGAGCACCGGCGGGAGCGATTGAAGGGAGATTATCAAGGCAAGATAGGCTATATAGAGTATGCCCAGCAGCTTCCAGCGATTCTCCTGTTCGATGGCTTCGCCTCCGTCATTCACTATGTGTCCCCCCCTTAAGATAGAAGCCTGAACGTACTCTTTTGAAATATGGATGTTCGTTTATTTCGGTGATAGAAGGTATTTCACTACTGCCTCTCGCTCTTCGTCCGTGAAAGGGAAGGTGGGCATGAAAGTGCCCGGTTTGACTGCCTGGGGGTCTTTGAGCCAGGTGTTCAGCCATTGTTCGTCGTGGCGGCTGGCTTCGTCGGTAAGGTCCGGGAAACGCACCCGGCCCCCTTCCCTGATTTTGTGGCAAGCTCTGCAATCGTACATCTCTACGAGTTTTTCACCGGCCCGGGGGTCGGGTAATTTCAGGGCTTCTTCCTTCTTCACCTCTTTCTTGAGGCTCAGGAGATATTCTATCACGTCCTCCATTTCACCTTCTCTCCAGGGGACGGCCGGCATGGGCGTGTCGGGCTTCATGGCCCTGGGGTCCTTCAGCCATTTCTCCAGCCATTCCCGACTGCGTCGAATTCCCACCTGCCTCAGCTCCGGCCCCACCTGGCCGCCCTCTCCGTTGAATGAGTGGCATATTTTGCACAACTTCTGCTGCACCGAGGTTTTCCCCTTCTCAATATCTCCGGCGTGTGCCCTGGATTGCGTCGCAATAAAGATCAATGACAAAGATAAAAACAATGCCAGCAAAGGGTAATTCTTTATGGAGCTAAAATGCATATCGTTCCTTTCACATCGTTGGTTTCTGGTTGCGGGATGTTCTGTGTATTTGTCGCCGCCATAACAGTGGATTATAGCATATGTATAAAGACAAAGGGAGGGGAATAACCCCTCCCTGATGTCTCATGGCTTATTATTTTTGTTCTCAAGGCACTATCGGCGGGTGGCCGGGAGAAATGCTTTTTCCTTTACTGAAGGAGGTGACGTATGCTACCAGGTCGGTTGCTTCGCGGCTGTTCTCATCAAGAGGCATTCCTTTAAGGAAGGACATTATGCACATATTGTTCATGCCCTTGAGCGTTACTACTGCCTTCATGGGGCCTCTGGGGGCCGGGAAGTGCCCAGCGGCGCCCTTGAGCGTGGCAATTCCAGGGTGCATGGTCTTGCCTTTCCACATCATCGCCGCGGTTCCTCCTATGCTCCCGCCGTTTGGATGGCAGGAGTTACAGGAGAGACCTGTGCTGTTGTTGCCAAGTGAAGTGTCGTTGAAGAGTTTGCTCCCGCGTTCGATGGATGCCTGTACAGTATCGGGCGGCATGTTCATCATCATCTTCATCATGGCATTGACTCTCTCTTTCGGAAGGTATGGACCGCTCATGGCTGGTTGGTGCCCCTGGGCGTAAGCTGATCCCGCCATGGCCAATGCTATGATTACTGCCAGCATGCTTAAGAAGATTCCGTTTTTCTTCATACTCACTTCCTCCTTCTTAAAGAGATTTGAGTGGGTGAAAAGGTGTTCCCCCTCCATTTCAGCGAAAACAGAGTTTAATGTAAATACAATATAATTCGGAATAAGTAATTTCGCTTACAAAAAAATAAAAATTAGATTAAAAGAAGTATGACAGAAGAATTGACGCCCATGAGGTAATTGCGCCGGATGTGTTATTCGCTTTGACTGAAGGCCTCCATTACTCTAAAATCGTCCATAAATTTACTTCCGTGTGTAACGGCCAACGTTCCTTAAACACTTTGCAGGGAGAAATAATCATGGGCAAAAGAGAAGTCGTCAACCCCGGTTTTCCCGGGTTCGAGCGCTACACCTTTTCACCTGGAGTCATCAAGGAAGGGAAGATACTCTACATTTCCGGCACCACTGCCACCGATGACCAGGGAAACATCGTGGGTCAGGGGGACATCGTTACCCAGACCAGGGTGATTTTCCAGAAGATAGGTAAGATTCTCGAGGCGGCGGGGGCCAGCTTCGACGACGTGGTAAAGACGGTTGACTATATAACCACCACCGAGAACTATCGAGGCACCGCCGATGTCCGCCGTGAGTTCTTCAAGAAGGAATTCTCCGCCGCAACGGGTATCATAGTGGCCGGTTTGCTCAGGCCCGATGCGCTGATTGAGATAGATGCCGTGGCGGTTGTTGACTAAAGTTATAATGCGGAGGCGAACATGCCGATGAAACAGAAGTTCTTCGAAGATTTCAAGATAGGCGATTCTTACAGGATACCTTCCAAGACCATACACGACGGTCACTTCCTCTTTTTCGCCGGGCTTACCGGAGACGCACACCCCATCCATTATGACGATGAATACTGCAAGAAGCATATGTTTCAGAAGCGGGTGACTCACGGCCTGCTGGTGGCCTCGATGACTGCTCTTGGAGGGTCAAACCTCTCCGGCGAGGTGGAGGATTCCATGGTGGCTTTTCTCTCGCAGTCCACCCGTTTCCTGAAACCTGTTTTCATCGGAGATACTATCTATCCTGAGCTGATAGTTTCAGAGCTCGTACCCAAGAAGAACAACGGGGTGGTCAAATTCAAGTCTGTGATAAAGAACCAGAACGGCGAGGTCGTTCTGGAGGGAGAGCACGTTTACCTGATGAAGAAGCGCTCTTAGTAACAGCGTCAGGATTCCTGATTTTGATAATTAATGGCTGATAATTATGTACGGCATATTATCAGCAAGGTGGCTTAATTGATGAACTGTGCGGTGATACATTATCACGAAGTGGCTCTGAAGGGGAAGAACAGGCCCTACTTCGTCAATATGCTTGTGGAGAACATCAGGGCTGCGACGGTGGACATTCCCGGCGTAGATGTGAAGAAGCTGTGGGGCCGGCTGCTGCTGACTTTGAAGGATGCGAAGAGCATGCCTCTGATAGAGGAGAGGCTGAAGAGTGTGTTCGGCATAGCCAACTTCTCGCCGGCGCAGAGGACGGGGTTGAGCCTGGAGGATTTCAAAGCCCGCGTCGCCAAAGAGGTTGAGGGGCGGGAGTTCGCTACCTTCCGCATTTCAGCCAGGCGCGCCTATAAGGATTATCCGCTCACCTCGCAGGAGGTCAACGCTGAGGTAGGCGAGCACGTGGTGAAACTCACGGGAAGGAAGGTGGATCTGAGCAACCCGGAGCTTAACATCCACATAGAGGTCATGCCCACGGAGGCGTTCGTATATTCCCGCAAGCTCGGGGGGGCCGGGGGGCTCCCGGTGGGAGTGGCGGGGGAGGGTGGTGCGGTTTTGTGGGGGGGGATAGATTCTCCCGGCGGCGCTTGCAGGGTGTTGAGGCGGGGGCGGCGGGTCGTCTTCGTGCGCTACCCCCGAGCCCCCCTCCTGAT
>CAYVLI010000147.1:0-6685 GCA_964452105.1 uncultured Nitrospinota bacterium | reverse complement strand
AATTGTTCGGTTTTACGCGTTCTACCATAGAACAATTATAGGGCAAGTTAGACATTTTCAGACAAATTCCTGAAATATAAATCTAGGTAGGGGGTGACCCTGGTGGAGACGGAATTTAGCTACGATTTCAGGGTTCTGTGCGTGGTTGAAAACCAACCATTTAGCCTCGTTGGTCTGACCATTATCAAACCAGTCCAGGCGTCACGGTTAGACAAGAGGCCAGCCATTTTAGTCTCAATGGTTGAAAGAAGTGAAAATGGACGACCAATTCATACAGTCGGTTTAGGAACTAAATAAAGAAGAGTTATCACTGCGGAAGTACCCTCTAATAGAAAGGTATAGCCCTATCCGACTCAGCGGGACACCAGGGGCAATTGGGACAAGAGGGACATAAGGGGCAAGAAATCACTGGAAATTCACACACGAAGGGAAATTAAGAGAATTTCAATGGAAATCTTGTCCCAACCTATCTTTTTGTCCCAACGTCGCGTCCGAAACCGGAGGAAAGTGCTAACTTTACCTCCCAGAATATAACCGACCGCATCAGTCAGGAGAATGAGGAGGCGACAAACCTGAGCGCCGATAAGGTGGGGAAGATTATTAAAAAACTAGGTTTCATCAAGGAGCGGGTGGGCAAGGAGAGGCAACGTATCCTCCACTGGGATGAAGAGCGAGTCAAGAAGTTGGCATCACTTTACGGATTAGAACTGCAACCCTCCTTATCCCCGCCAGAAGTGGTCAAAGTGTCCCTAGTGTCCACCCCAGATACGAAACAGGCGGACACTAAGGACAGAGCGGACGGTTTTTTAAGTATAAGAGGTAGTAAATGATTCGGCTTTTTATTCACGGAGAACCTTCACATCCTTCACGGTCAGGCGTGAAGCTAGCTTGTGAAGGTTTTTGTGACGGTTTGGATAACAATAATAAACCTTCACGATATTCTTGAGGCTATTTATGAAGGTGTGGCAGCAGTGAAAGTTTTGCGCGGGATAAAAGTAGGAAAAAGACTTTATCTGATGACAGCTATTCTAAAAAGAAAAGCGCTGGACATTAATTAAACACGGCCTCAGTAGTATGGTAGGGTCACCCCCTTAGGGACTGATGAGAGGGGGCGATGAAATCAGCGCACAGCTAAACACCGCACATTACCGAATATGTATACCAGCTATGCGCTAATTTGAATGTAGAAATTCCACAGTATTTGCAATTATAAAAACATATTCCGTCTGCAGAAGCGTCACAACCGTCTCAAGTGTCTCAAAAAGTATCGGACCAACATGGTCTTGTGACAGTTGAGACAGATGTGACACGTGAGAACACACCACGGGGAAATAATGGCAATAAACCATCTAGTTCCCTGTCTGCAGGGCAAATAAATGCTGGCAGCAGGATGGCGTGTGGCTCTGCTGGCACTGCCATTCTGGAACCTAGGGAGAGGAAATGTTCAGGTTGAACAGATATAGGGGAGGGTGACCCTATACCCCCGATAGGAATTAGCGTGATAGAGCTCTGTATGCTAGGTCGCTAAAAGAACAACAGGCTTATAGGTAGTATAGATAGCATAGTATAGATAGTATAGTTTGAATAGATCAGAAGGGGGATATGAAGTTATTATCAGGTAAACAGGTGAAAGTGTCACTTTGAAGAAAGCTCTTTCCCAACCGCAGGCTGACATCAAGGGCGAGGAGGGACTGAGGCTCTTTTACTACCGTTATACAGCTGTGAGCGTTCTTCAAAGGTCCCATAATACTTGTTTGTTACCTTGGTAACAATTTGGACTTTTGTTACATCGGAATAGTTAGAGGTAACTGCACGCTGTGTCAAGGATGAGGCAGATGACATCCCAGAAAAGGCCATTGTCGTTGTAGCCAGCAAGATTCTATTTAAGGCTGTAGAGAAATTAGGACTCGCTTGGGTAGGGCTTGCCGTAATAATAAAAGATAATAATAGTACGCATAATAAGGAAAGGCTATGTCTTATTTAGGAATTTTCAAGAATCGGTCAATCGCATCCAATAAGTCCTGGGAGGTGAACGGCTTAGTTATGTATCCGTCAGCGCCCATCTCTTTGCTAAGTTTCACGTTGAGTTCATAGCCCAGGCCAGTAAGCATGACTATAGGAATCACCTTAGTAACCGGGTCTCTTTTAATTGTGTGGCAGGCAGTATAGCCATCCATCTTAGGCATAAGAATATCCATCAGGATAAGATCTGGTTTTTGGCTACGAGACATCTCTACTGCTACCTCTCCATCCTTTGCCGAGAGAACGATATAGTCTTTACTCAGAAGCTTTCTTACCAGTAACCTGACAGATTTTTCATCATCGGCTATAAGTATTTTCTTCACACTAAGTCGGTTCATTTCCACATGTCCCCCTATTTATGTAGTCGGCATATTTCACGCTATTACCCCTATTACCTCAGCCACAGGTATTTTGAGAAAGGCCTCAGCTACCTCGGGGTCAAACTGAGTGCCCTTGCCTCGCTCTACCTCAGCGCAGGCAGTTTCTGCGCTCATTGCCTTACGGTAAGGACGCTTAGAAGTCATGGCGTCATAGGCATCGGCCACCGCCAGAATTCCAGCCCCCAGTGATATGTGCTCACCTTTCACTCCGTCAGGATAACCACTGCCGTCATAGCGCTCATGATGATGTCTTACTATCTCCAAAATTTCCTCACCCTCCACGACAGGACTCAGGATGCGTTCTCCAATTTCAGGATGGGATTTTATATGCTGAAATTCTTCATTGGTGAGCTTAGCCGGTTTGTTTAGCACAGATCCCCTGACCCCTATCTTACCGATATCGTGGATTAGCCCTGCAAGCTTTATTTTCTCGATACTATCCCGTGGCATGCCCAACTCCTTGGCTACAGCTGCAGATATTTCTGCTACCCTCTGCGAATGGCCGCTGGTATACTTATGCTTGGCTTCTAGAGCAATGGCTAATGCAGTTATCGTATTGAGAAATGCAGCACGGATTTTCTTAGCCTGTTCCTCAACCTTCTGCTCCAGGTGCTGCTGGTAATCCCTATTCTCAAGCTCCAGCCTTCTTTTCTCCAGAGCCCTGTCTACACTTAAGACAACCTCATCCAGTTTGAAGGGCTTGGTTATATAGTCATAGGCACCCTCCTTCATACACTGGATAGCAGTGCTAGTATCAGTTATAGCGGTAGCCATAATCACAGCGGTATCAGGATAGTTAGCTTTTATTTCGGGCAGTAGTTCCGTTCCTAATTTCCCCGGCATCTTGATGTCCAGAATCACCAGTTCCGTTGGGTTACTTTTTAACTCGTTAAGAGCCTGGTCAGCACTGCCGGCTTCCTGGCAACGGTAGCCCTCACCTGATAGCTTCTGATAGAGAAGCCTCCTGATTACCTCCTCATCATCAACAATCAGTATTACTCCCTGTTTTTTAGTCATTTTTCTATCTGCTTCAAGGTTTCCCTGACTATGACTTTTAGCTCATGAGGGGTAAATGGCTTGGGCAGAAATGGTCTGCCGGCTAGCCCCAGAAAACGCTGAGTGTATTCATCTACAACATCTCCGGTAGTCAATATCACTCCGTTTATTAGATTTGGATGTTTCTCAGTAATACATTGATAGAGTTCCTTACCGTCCATCACCGGTGTCCTGATGTCAATAATAACTAAATCGTAGTCTCTTTCCCGTAACCTATCTCTAGCCACCTGCCCATTGACAGCAATGTCTACCTCAAACCCTTCACTGGTGAGGGTTCTCAGGCAAACCTGGCTAATTACCAGTTCGTCTTCAACCACCAGGACTCTCTTTATGGCAGCACTAGAGCTTTTCATTTTACTGCTCCTTCCCTATCACTACTTGATAGGTAGCTCCACGACAAAGGTGGCACCTTTGCCCAGCTCGCTTTCGGCATATATCCTGCCGCCATGTTCCGTTATTATCCCGTGGCAGATGCTCAAGCCCAGCCCGGTCCCCTTGCCCACCTCCTTGGTGGTGAAGAAAGGGTCAAAGACATGCCCCAGGTTTTCTTTGGATATCCCCGGACCATCATCAGCAAAGGAAGCCTTGATAATATCCCCTGTCCTTTCCGTAGTAATAGTCAGGTTACCTCTATTATGCGCCTCAAGCATAAAATGCTCGGCATTAATAATGATGTTAAGAAAGATCTGCTGTAGCTGGAAATAGTCAGCCGTGATTTCCGGCAGGTCGGGGGCAAAGTTGGTATTAACCTGGATGTTGCTTACCCTCTGCTCATAGGCACGTAGTTCCAGCACCTTTTCTATAATGCTGTTTATATTCACTAGCTGCTTTACTGGTGCGTGCTTTCGGGCAAAGGTGAGGAGACCCTTTACTACTGCAGCAGCGCGCTGTGCTTCGCCGCATATAGTTTTTATGTCTTCTTTGACATCATCAGAGATATCTTTTTCCAAGAGTAGCTCTGAGAAACCGATAACGCCGGTTAGTGGATTATTCAGCTCATGGGCAATTCCCGATGCCAGCTCCCCAACCGAAGCCAGCCGGTCGGTGACGATGAGCTGCTCCTCCATTTTCTTGCGGTCGGTGATATCTCTTGATACATGAACAACCTGTATGATATTTCCATTTTCATCTTTTACTGGAGATGTAGAGACCTCTACATACATCTTTTCACCATCTGCACCGTAATGCACATGCTCGGCTACTGATAGCTTCCCGTTTGTTACGGTACCCAAGAGAGGGCAGATATCATCCGGCGGCGTACATGGGTCAGACCGGTGGTGGGTTATCTGGTAACAGGTCTTCCCTATAACCTCTTCTTCTTTAACCCCATACTGTTTTAGAAAAGTACTGTTGACTCCAACTATCCTGAAATCATGAACATTAATGATGGAGATAGCATCATTCATGCTGTCAAGGATAGTATTTAAGAATTCATTTGAGCGTTTGAGGGCCTCCTCCGCCCGCTTGCGCTCGGTGATGTCATTGTATACTACCTGAAACTGTGTTTTACCATCCCACAGTACTTCCTTACGCAACACTTCCAGATGTCGAACTTCGCCATCCTTACGCACGATACTTATTTCATAATTAGACGGGACAGGCTTTCCCAGTTTTCTCTTTTCTTTCCTTTCTTGGTGCTCAGCATAGCTTTCGGGAGTATAACGCTGTATTGTGGGCACAGCTTTCAATTCTTCGATGCTGCTGTAGCCGTAAATGTCCAGAATAGCCTGATTAGCATAAAGATTTTTTCCTTCTGTGGTAATAATACGAACCCCTAAAGGGGAATTATCCAAAGAGTTGCGGAAATTTTGCTCTGCCGCCCGCAGCGCCTCCTCCGCCTGCTTGCGCTCGGTGATATCCCGTATAATGCCCAGTATCCCAACTATTTTACCTTCTCTCTCAATGGTGCTGGAATTATAATCTATATAAATTGTCTCTCCTGCCTTGGTCAGCACTTGAAACTCGTAGTTTCTGGGCACCTCTTCTCCAGACAGCCTTTCCCTGAAGTTTTCCGTAACCATGGTTAGGTCTTCAGGATGTACCAGCTTGCTGAAGTGAAGCTTCTTCGCCTCCTCCACCGAGTAGCCTGTCATCTTGCAGAATTTCGGGTTAACAAAACTGAGATAACCTGTCGGCTCAACAACTACTACCGCATCATTGGCAATCTCTATCAGCTCTCTATATTTTCTCTCCGATTCTCCCAGCGCTTTGTTAGCGTTCTCCAACTGCAGCACCTTGTCTTCTAGTTTGTTGACCAACCGCTCATTGTATTCCTTGAGGTAAACAGTCTCCTCTTCAACCGGAGGTTTTGGTGCTATCAGGGTTCCTGTCTCGTAGCTTCTGATAACCTCCCTCAAGATTTCAATAAAAACATCCGGTTCTGTAGGTTTGACGATGAACTTCTCCACCCCCAGGCTCAGGGCGAACTCCTCATCTTTGGGGTCGGTGTAGGTGGCAGTGTAGAACACAAAGGCGATGTTTTTCAGCTTCTCGCTCGTCTTCACCTTACGGCAAAGCTGAAAGCCATCCATCCGCGGCATCAGAATATCGGCAATTATCATGTCGAGCCCGTCCTGAGACGCTTTTTCCAGGGCTTCCACCCCATCGGCGGCGGATTCAACCTCATAGCCATGCCCCCGAAGGAGCACTTCTAACAGGTAGCGGTCCTCTTCGTTATCATCAACGATCAAAATTTTCATCACACACCTCCCTGAACATACCTGGTTTACCGAAGATACTTCTCGATCTCCGAGACAAAGGTCTCTGGCATAAAGGGTTTTTCGATGTAGCCTACACAACCAGCAGCCAGAGCCCTTTCTTTATCGCCTACCATGGCATAGGAGGTTACTGCTACAATGGGTATGTGGCTAATCTCCGGGATGCTTTTTATCTTCCTGGTTGCCTCGAAGCCGTCCATCTCTGGAAGTTGCATATCCATGAGTATAAGGTTGGGTTTTCTCATTTTGGCTTTCTCTATAGCCTCAAGCCCATCTTCAGCTGTGATAACCTCGTAGCCGTTTTTCTCCAGAAGAAAAGTTGCTAGATACAAATTCTGCTCATTGTCCTCTACCACTAGAATCTTTTTCCCCATCTTATTTTCCCCTTTCTTCGCGCCTGAGAGGTAGCGTAAAGGTGAACCTGGAGCCTTTGCCATATTCACTCTCGGCCCAGATATTTCCACCCAATAGGGTCACCAGCTTTTGGCAGAGATAGAGTCCCAGTCCAGC